>JAFATZ010000082.1 GCA_019243675.1 Ktedonobacteraceae bacterium
AGAGCACCACGTCGCGCTGCTGTTGGACATAGGAGACGAGCAGTTCTCGAAAATGGTGTGCGACAAAAGCGAGGGTTGCCTGATCACCAAGCTGTTGATGGCCACTTACCCCTATTCTCAGTGGACTGTTCACTAATGCATGCCTCATGTGGTTTTCGTCTAGCTCAGTGTGCTTATGAACCACTCCCATGCTACGTGGTCTCTACCAGTGGACAACTAAGTCACGCAACTCCTTGATACGCGGCTCACCTGGCCATACGCCTTCCATCACTTCATAGGTCGTACATGCTTCCTCAAAGCGTTGCTGACTCTGTAAGCCGATAGCGCCTTGTATGCCAGCCTTCCAGAAGGCAATCACCTGCTCCATATCTCTGGTTGGGCTTTTCAAGGCAACCGTCGTTTGAGTATTGAGTAGTTCGACGTGTATCCGTATGGGCATAGCCACCTTGGCAGAAAGATCATTGGGGTCAATAACCTGTGCAAAAGAATTCAGCGCTTCTTTGTACTCTGCTTGATAATAATGAGTGAGTCCGCTATCCCTCATAAGTTGAGCATGGCTAAAATCTGCATGAACAAGATCATCGCCATCACCAGACGGTGCAAAGAATGCCTCTTTGGCGAGGCGTAAAGCAGGGATAGCCGACACACCATTCTTAACTTGTATAACAGCAAGGGTGCTGTAGATAGTACTGCGCACTTGAGGCGGGACAGGTCTCCGCCAATGCTCAATCAGATACTTTGCCTGCTCTATTGTCTTCAGGGCGCTCTGAAAATGCCTGGTATGGTTATACGCCCAGGTCAAGTTCCTCAGTGCTATCATTTGCAATACCTGATCGCCGCTTTCTTGGCTGTAGGTCACCGCAAGCTGTGCGTACCCTTTTGCTATTGCGACCGTCGGACTTTCTACATGCAACCCGAGCACATGTAGCAGCAGATAACATTGCGCCACAAGACCTGCCGCATCTTTGCGATACTGATGTGACTCTCTGACAATGGCCTTGAGCACTGATAGATAAGTCGAGAGCAGGGAAAAAGCCAGAGACAGGTCTTCATAATTTCCTCTACTCAAGTGCTCGCAGGCGGTAATCCCGGCAGCATACTGATTGAGCGTATCCTCAGCAGGTCGTTGGAGACTCCCTCTCGTACTGAATAGCACAGGGAGCATGGCCAACCGTCGCAGCGCTTCCCGCCGCGTCAGAACCGCGTCGTGGCCTGTGTTCATAGTGAACTCCTCAATAGTCTGGGAAAGAACGTGCTGCAAGTGCCGTCGATTGCCCTGAGGGGCAAACACGAGGGTCATCAGACGCATCGTCAGATCAGCGTGCAGGAAGGTTTGGACCTGCTTAGGAAGCGCTGAGAGGCCAGTTACCGCGATGATCTCGTCTGCTTCGACCAGCCCCAACGCTTCGGCTGTCTTGCCATAGACAGCACACAGTCGTGCTCGGGAGTACAAGGAGGGGGTCATGACCCCTCGTTCCCAGCGGCTCAGCGTATTAGAGGCACAGCCAATCTGAGCGGCTGCCTGCTCCAAGGTCCAACATTTCTCGGCCCGTGCGGCTACTAACTTCATCCGCTTCATCGTGTATGCCCTTCCTCTTGAGTGGCACTCGCGTCACTTCAATGATAGTCGCTGTCCATATACAGCATAGCATGAGCGGTTCTGTTTGTCGAGAGTGCCGTTGAAATAGGGAGAAAAACGTTGTATAACGTTAGCCACCTCTGAGACCGCACATGCGTCGAGTAGGCTATGTATGAGGTTGTGGAACAACAGGTGCTGCAAGAGCTATACTCACGATGGTTGCTGAAGATATTCGCTGTCCATCAGTACCTCAGCAATTATGAAGCGATGATGCTGCCGCCTCGTCGCTTCGTTCAAGACGATGCCAGTGCAGAAGACAAGACAAGAAGGAGAAAGTAGATGCAAGAGACCAACACAAGCGAAGTCGCACGCTTGCGCCAGCAACTCGAACAGGAATGCGAAGCCCTGCACCGTGGCCTCTACGGCCTTGCGAGTGTAGCCGCTCATGAGATCATTCGTCATCGCTATCAAGCGTTGGGCGACTGTGCAGACGAGCTAGCCAAACACGTTGGCCAAGAGCAAGCTGTCGTGATCATGACTAGCATTTATAGTGAGAAGGTAGGAGAGTAGTATCATGGCAGACAAGACGTTTTGGCAGGCAGGCTCTCCCATCACTGTGATAGAACACGTAGACGAGGCGGTGGTCGCCGATGCGGTGATGGTCTCGTTGTTGCAGCGACATGGCTGTGTCATACGCGCAAGCAGCATTCTTTTCCCTGCAGGAACCCTCGCCCAAGAAATCTTGCCCCGCTGGGGTTGGACCGAGAAGTATACCATACTCCTGCCCGATGGCTTGGAACTGGGGTGGAAGCGGGACCGGAGTCGTCAGCCCGCTCGCTCGCTGCTGCAGGTCTCCAGGCAGCTCTATGAGCAAGAGCGCCACACCATCAGCTTTGGGCAGAGAACGGTCAACGAGCAAGGGATCCTGATGACTATCCAAGCCACGCTCCAGGAAGTGGTGGCCTTGGGGGTGGCTCTTCATAGCTACAAGCTGCAGTTAGAACATCAGCCGTCTGTCCTGCCAGAGCAGCAGGAGGTGCTTGATTTGGTGCTGCTCTTGCATGATCGGTTCGTCGCTTCCCTGCCTTCAAGCACCAACTAACGGCGAGCACGTGCCGCGCCCCTCTCCACAGCAGTATGTGGTGGGCTTTGCCCTCCAGGATGATGCCCACAGGCATGCGCTCTTATAAGGCTCTCACAGACGCCACGAATTGCTCACCGCGATCAAACTCGTTGCGAAACAGGCCAAAGCTGGTAAAGCCCGGTGAGAAGAGGACCGTATCACCGGGGTGGGCCAGTGCCATGGTGGTGTCTAGCGCTTGCGTCAAGGTTGCAAAGACCCCACGGACGGGATTGGGCATACGCTGTAGGTGGGCCTCTTCGCGCAAGGCTGCTAGTAGCTCATCGGTACCACTACCTGCGAGCAAGACTACGTCGCGGCATCGTGTGAGGATGGTTGTGGGCCAGTGCTCGAGTGGTAGGCGTTTGGTGTTGCCACCAGCAACTAGTACAAGTGGTCCCTCACACGCTTCAATGCCGACTCTGCCCGCAACTGGTGTGGTGCTGGTGCTATCGTTGATGAAACGCACCCCACGCACCACACGTACTTCCTCTAGACGATGGGCAAGAGGGCGAAAACGCTGCACAGTTGCAGCGATGGTCTCATCAGGAACCGCGAGCAGACGCGTCGTCGTTGTGGCAAGCAGGATGTTTTCCAGATTATGCCGACCAACGAGAGCAGTCTCGGTGAAGATGAAGGGCGTGGTATGTGAGCAACCACGAGCAAAACTTCCTCCCCGTTGTAGACTGGTAAACCACGTCCTTGCTGCGGCCTCTTGCCCAAATTGGCGTGTCCAGGGATTGTCATAGTTGAAGACAGCAAGGTTGCAGGGCGTTTGATAGCGGAAGATATTAGCTTTCGCTGCCGCATACTCTTGCATATCGTGGTAGGTGTCGAGATGGTCGGGATAGATATTGGTCATGACGGCAACGGAAGGGCTGAGCGCGTGTGGTGCCAATCCTTCGAGCTGCCAGCTCGACAACTCTAATACGACGAACGTCTCGGCGGTGATCTGGGGCAAGAGGGAGAGCGTCTCAATGCCAGCAACGTTCCCTCCCAGGACGACAGAAGCGCCACTGTCGCGCAGAATCTCATAAATGAGGCTAGCGGTAGTGGTTTTGCCACGTGTGCCAGTAATGCCTACGACGCGACCAGGGCAAGCCAGCAAGAAGAGCGCTATCTCCATTTCTATGCGCGCTCCGTGTTGTTGCGCTAGACGCAAGAGAGGTGAGGTGCGTGCAACGCCTGGATTGCGGATCACTATCTCCGCCCAGAGAAAGTCTTCCTCACGATGCTGCCCTAAGATAAACTCTATGGCTAAGCCAGAGAGCGCTTGCACGCTTGGTGCCAGTACTTCTGGTGACTTCATGTCGGTCACACGCACCATCGCGCCTTGCTGGGCAGCATAGCGTGCCGCTGCTATACCTGAGCCTTGCAACCCTAAGCCCATGACCAGGACGCGCTTACCTTGTAGGTTCATATCCCCTTACTCCAACCAAATTAAGATTTCGCCCATAATAGCAGAATTAGCAATGAAGGGAAAGGGTGGAGAAAGCTAAAAGAGGACACCGAGACTGAAAAACGATATAATGTACCTATTACCATTCGATAGTGACTGACAATGCTAGCCCATGCATAACAATATGATGACCTGAAATATGGGAGTGCGCCTATGTCCACCTCAGACAAAAAAATTAAAATTCTGTACGTCGAGGATGATGCCCACATGCGTGCGTTCCTATTAGCACAGTTAAAGGCGCGCGGTTTTCAAGCACAGTCTGTACGTGACAGGGACCAAGCCATTGATCAGGTAGCGCTCTTTCAACCTCACTTAGTCCTACTTGATCTCACGCTACCTGACTTGGATGGTTTCACATTCTTGCAGCAACTACGTGAATGGAGTAGCATGCCCGTCATTGTTCTCTCGGAGCATGACGAGGAACTGCTCAAGATTAAAGCGTTTGATCTAGGCGCAGATGATTATGTAACTAAGCCATTTAGCCTGAACGAACTGCTTGCTCGCGTGGGTGTGGCCTTGCGCCGTGCCTATGAAACGACGCATTTACGCAACACTGCAGGTAGTGATATGCAACCTTCCAGTTATCACTGCGGCGGGGAAAATGGCCTTATTGTTGATTTCGCCCATCGTGTCGTACGCTCAGGTGGCCAGATCGTTCACCTTACTCCCACAGAGTACCATCTGCTCTGTGAGCTTACGCGTAATGCAGGCAAGGTGCTGACTCACCGAGAATTGCTGCAGCGCGTCTGGGGACCGGACGACAACGCAGATAACAGCTCCTTGCGTACCTTTATACGTCATCTGCGCCGTAAGCTTGAACCTCACCCAGCGCAACCACGCTTCTTGCTGAATGAATTGGGAGTAGGCTATTTCGTACCTGCATCAGATGTAAACGAGGTATAGAGAAATTTCATAGCAAATCGCATCCTTTGCGAAAAAATCCCAACAAAAGGAAATGTTCACACAATTTTTATAACCTAGGGGTCAATATTCACATAGTTTTCACTACCCATTAGTTATGATATGCAGAGAGAAGAGAAAATATTCTCTCCGCACAAGCAGGTCGAGCGGCATACTCGCCGCCACGTATCCTAGTGGTCGAAGATGATCCCACACTTGCTACCCTAGCAGCAGGAATTCTATCAGCGTAGAGCTACACCATCCCAGTCCTTTTTACATCAAGTGCGATAGTAGCCGTTTCTGAGTATATACGCAAGCATGGAGAGACCAGTTCACCAGATCAGTTAGCCAAGCCCTATTCTGTACAAACACTTCTCAAGCGCGTAAGACGTATAGTAATCATAGACTCTAGCACTGGCTATCAAGCAAGAAGGAGACTTGCATGGAACGTAAAGATGATTATGAGATTTTGCGTAGAGGCGGGTTTGCTGAAGTCGAGATGAAGAAGCTGAGTCAGCTTCGTAAGCAATACACAGAGCAAGAGAAATTTCAGGAAATGGTTAACTATCGCCGTCTTGAGTTTGTACGCTGGCTCGTCAGTACAGGTCGGCTCACTGATCAACTTGTATAACGAGAAAATATGATAACCAATGGGGAGCATGGCGACCGAAATGGTCGCTACTACTATACACGCTTGGCTATCCTTCACGTCCTATAACAGGGGGATCTCTCTGGGGGTCACCTGCCTAGGAAGGGTCAGCGCTATGGCTACGCACTACTAGATTGGTATGCTCATCTTCCACTAGGGATGGGAGAAGTAGTTGCGATGCAGCGGCAAGGATAGACTGAATAAGCCACTCGGGTGGTTCTATGAGTTGTAATTGACCGAAGAGAACATCTACTTCATCGTCTGAGAGGCCTTCATTTTCGTCTCGTAAATACCGCATATCTGCTCCTTCTTTTTTGTTCTTACTCTCTCTACTTTCAAGTAGTACGAATAATGGAAGGAGGAAGTTTCACTTGATTCTAAAGAATTCTCTGTTTAAGATATTTGCCAACCGCTCATGCTATGAAGCTTCAGCCATCTGCGACTGGGCATTAAGGGCTGTGCGCAGTAGAGGACGAGCACGCTGGAAGTACGTCTTTGCTGTCGCCTCCGGCATATTGAGTGTTCGCCCAATCTCTGAGAAGCTTAACTGGCCCATATAACGCAGGAGCACTACAGAACGGAACTTTGGTGGCAGGCTTTGAATTGCCTTATGCAAGGCGCGTTGTAGGTCGTATTGTTCTGCTATCTCTTCGGGTAATGGGCTTGTATCAGGCATGATGGCCAGAGGGGAGAGCTCATCGTCGTCGCTGTTAGACTCCAATTCTGAAAAGTGAATAGCACGCTTTCTACGTAGTTCATCCAAGCAGCGATTCCGTGCAACCTGGAAGAGCCATGCCTTCAATGGGGCATTTGTATGCAGCTTGGGCATACAAATATAGAGTTGCAAAAACACGTGTTGTAAAACATCACAAGCTTGATCATAATCACTTAGGCTATGGCAAATGAAATTAAAGAGAGGGACATTATAGCGACGTACCAGTGTTTCAAAGGCACCCTGATCGCCAGCGAGTGCTTGTTCTACTAATATACCATCAGCGACTTCCAGAGAAACTGGCATTTTCGTTCTTTCTCGTACCTGCATTGTTTACAAGCTCCTTTTCTTTACTTCCCTCAGAGTATACCTTCCTCCAGGAGCGAATTCAAGGATTTTTCGAGCTATAATCCCATATATAAACTACTCTAAGCGTAGTTTAAAGTATATTAGGTTAAAGGTCCTCAATCCTTAAGGAATATGATAATACGATTACCCATCTTCCTTTAATCTACTTCTTATGTTATTTTAAGGAAAGAGGGGAGAGTATACCGTAGAAGCACCAGCGCGGTATAATAGTGAGACCAGAGCTAATGATAGAAGAAAGCACGGTGAATATATTGCTCGAACAGAAGGTTGATGAAGTACCTTGGACTATTCAACAAACATTTCTCGGCATCTTTCTCACACTCGTTCCCTGGGTTACATTGTCCATAGTATTGACGAGTTTTCGTGGACCAACTCTACCCACTACTCCTCTGCCTGCGAAGGTGGATATAATCAATGCTGTTATTACTTTCATTGTCTCAGTAATCGTCGAAGGAGCATTCCTGATTGCTCCATTCTACTTTGCTAACCACGCACTGCGTTTCGTTGCTCATCGTGGGAGCCAAGTATTGCGTGCGCTAGGGTTCAGAGGTTTTCGGCCAGCAAGCACCTTGTCCTGGATTGTACTGCTCTTCTTGGCTTTCCTTGTGATTAATGTGCTCTACCAGGACGTTATTAACATATTACATCTGCATCTACAGACGAATGACCAGTTGATTCTTCAAGAGAGTAAGCGTGCGCCCTTGACGACCTATGCTACTCTCTTGGCTGCGGTATTTATAGCGCCAATCTGTGAGGAAATATTTTTCCGAGGCTTTGTTTTTGCAGGTTTTCTACGTAGTATGCCTCTTGTGTGGGCTATTATTCTCAGCGCATTGCTCTTCGCTGTGGCCCATGCCGATCCTGGTTCATTCGCCGTCCTTTTCTTTATCGGATTAGCCCTGGCATTCTTGCGCTGGCGCACACAGTCGCTGTGGCCAGGTATTCTGCTTCACTTGCTTAATAATGGTGTCAGCGCGCTTCTCATCGTGTTGACGATGGTGGGAATTGTGCGTTCTTAAGTAAGGTCGTTTTAAGCAGTATGCCGTTCTTCCTGTAAGATACGGAGAATAGCCAGCAGCATACAAAGAAGTACAACTTGTGAAAAGAAGAAGTTAGCCTCTGGGTCAGCGTTGTTGAAAAGTGCTAGTAGGAGCAAGAGCAGTGGTGCAAGTCCAAAGAGCAGTGTTGGGCCTGGCTGACTTCTCCAACAAGAGGGACGTAGCCACCACACGAAAACGCAGAAGCAAAGCGCTACTCCAGCTATACTACCTTCCAGTGTTTGGAAGCGATGAATGGTGGGACGGAGGAATATAAGTGTGCCTAGAATTGCGACTATACCTACGATAGGCCCAATTCTGAAGAACCAATTATCCCAGCGCCAAAAGGGGACGCGGGCAACGGAAAGGCAAATATAGCTGGCAAGAAGTGCGCTGTTGGTGGCCGCGTTCAAATGAGTTGCTATAGATGACTGAAGAGCAACGGAGATCAGGCTGACGACGAAACCCATTCCTGCGAAGATAGCCCAGATGCAACCAAATATGCTGCCGACGCGTACCCACGGTGAACGGGCCAACACGACCACTGCACCCCAATAGCAAAAGATGACGCCAGTCTGAGCCAGTAGAACCCACTCTCCACGGTAGAAATTATTTACCCAACCCCGCGTCAGCAGACTGTCGCTACTTAAGCCAATGACGAGTACCAGTGCAAAAATAACGATAAAGCGTGGCGTCCAGATGATAGTTGACTCTTGCGTATGCCGGGCATGCTGCGTTGCTTCTGCTTTTGGGGCTGCTGTGACCTCTTCTCCCGTTTTTGATTGAGTGATACTATCTGACATGGGGCAAGACTTCCTTTACTTGCTTATTTTGCCCTAGATCGTCTGGCCTACCAACTGAGCAGCCTGCACACGCAACGCTTGCAGATCCTCGCTAAAACGTACCGGATAGGGATGCTCTACTGTGAGAGCGCGGTATTGCGGTGGCAATGCTTGAAGATTTTGTTGGGCCAGTTCGCGAATTTCTGACAACGGGGGCAGACTTCCAGGCATTATCTCACCGTTGCGCATTACAGGCTTTAAGAGACGTTGATACTTGTCCGGGCGCGGTTCATGCGCGAGTTGAATAACGTCCTCCTCCCAGTGCGGATGGCGATACATTTCTTTTTTGCCTGGCCAAGTCGTCTTGGGTCCTGCAATCTTCACCTTCGGATATTCTCTACCTGACTCATCGACATACCACACCTCTTTATACACCGTCCCCAGTGCCCCACCCGAGATGCCACGCTCCGCTGAACCTGCAGCATTGCCTAATGTAGTACCTATGCCAAAAGAATCAACAGCCGCTCCTGCTTCTAACATCTCCATAATCTTCCACTCATCGAGGTCACCGCTGGCAAGGATACGCACAGTGGTTAGACCCGCTTTATCGAGTTGCTCTCGCACATATATACTGTCGGCAACCAGATCCCCGCTATCCAAGCGCACCGCTGCCAAGGTGTGGCCTACCGTTTCCTGAGAGCGTAGTGCGACCTGTACAGCCGTATGAATAGCATGGCGTGGGTCGTAAGTATCAAGGAGCAATGTATAGCGATTGTACGCATTTGCAATCGCCTCAAACGCCTCTTCTTCGGTAGGGAACATTTCTATGAGTGCGTGCGGTACAGTGCCGGTTGCAGGAAGGCGAAACTCATAAGCGGCGTTGAGTAGCGACGTGCTGGCACAACCACCAATGTATGAGGCACGGGCTACAGTTAATGGTTCTGGTGCGCGGCGGAAGGCGAACTCGGCAACGCGTCGGCCTCGTCCTCCCTGCTCAGCAGCGTACACGATGCGCGAAGCCTTCGTCGCAATCAGTGTAGCAAATCCCACAGCCTGCAGTAGCCCCGCCTCCAATAGGATTGCTTCGCGAAACGGGGCCGTGATGCGCATAAGAGGCTCGTTAGGGAAGGCTATGGAACCTTCGGCAAGAGCTAGGATTTCACCGCTGAAATGCACATTGGCCAACTCATCAAGAAAACCCTTGTCGTAGTCGCGGATACGTGCCAGAAACGTCAACTCCTGCTCACTATAGCGGAAAGATTGCACAAACTCTAGAGCAGACTCCAATCCCGCTACAAGAAGATATGCTCCGCCAAAGGGAGCTTTACGTGTGTAGAGATCAAATGTAGTCAGACCGTTGCGACCAGTACGCCATGAGACATATGCCGAGTCGGGGTGATACATATCAGTCATCAGTCCTGGATGTAAAGTGGGGGCACGACGGTTCACAATTCTCCTTCGTTATTCGCCTTCTCAGCTAGATTAGTACACATTGTACCATAGCAGTCTATGGTAGAGAGTGAGCATCTATTTTGTGCATTCCCTCTGCAAGCCAAGTCAGGCATCATACATCACGGGCTTCTGGGAGATAATATTGCACTAAATCCCTGCCACATGCTAAGAAACATAGCACGAGACATGCGTTGGAAGTTTGCCGGAGAAGAGTCAGCAACAGAGACATATTGACTATCACCACCACGCACAACAAACAGATGTCCACCAGGGAAGTAGTATCTATCGCGCATACTGACTATCACAGGAGCGCCTTTATTAGCGATGTCGATGATGTCTTGTAAAGGACGTGTATGGCTGGCACTCGTGTCGAAGCCAAAGTATGAAGCCGTCATAGCAATACCATCGTCACCTAACAAGCCGAGCTGTACATTCCACACACCAAGCTTCAGCTCTTCCTGCAACACATCAGCAGCGATAAGATGACGCCCATAGGCATTCATTACCTCTTCCATCGCAATGCCAGAGCAGGAGGAGTAAGCCCAGACATGCAATTGATAGCTGTTGTAGTACTGCAAAGATGAGCCAGAGTCAACACGTACTAAACGCATACTTGCATTCAAGGGCGCTGAGCGTGCAGCGAGTTGCAGGCCAGTAGATTGAGAATAACTGAGAAAGCCCAAGTTGATACCTTTGCTCAAACTATGCAGTGTTTCCCCGGCTAGCCCATCCTGTATGAGGAAAGTGAGCAATACCATCAGCAGCAAACCGAGTGAGACAAAGGTGCGACGGCGAGAATACCACGAGGAAGGAAGCGTAACAGCAAGCCTACTGTGTAATGGCGCTGCGTTCGGAGCCAATAGAGATACTTGTAACGTGTGTACACGCTTTTGACGACGCTGCTCTAACCAAGCACCGACGAGAAAACTAGCAACAATAAGCAACATCACCATCAGCAATAACGTCGTAACGACAGCAGATAGCAATACAACAACCTCACTATACTTAACGGCAAACAATGTTTTCGCCGTTTAAGTATAGCGAAGATTTTGAGCAAGGTAGCTCTATTGACACAACGGGTAGCTAAAAAAGGCTACTTACGCGTCGCTTTCAGCTTTTTCCCTTGTTTCTGCGTCAGAAGGGGCAAGATAGGCTTCTCTATTTTAACTACAGGGGCAGGAATCACTAGCACCGATCGCCCTGGCTTGGGCAGCACAGTTTGCTGTGCAGCAAGCTGGGTAGTAGCAATGACCTCTTTGTAAATTTTCACGTATTTTGCTGCCATAGCCTGGGCAGAAAAGTTATGTTCAACGTATGCCCTAGTGACTGAGCGATCAATCTCGCCAATTCGGGCAATGAAGGACGCCATCTCATCCACATTATGTGCAAGAAAGCCAGTTTTCCCATGCTTGACAATTTCCGGTGCAGCCCCACGGGAAAACGTTATCACAGGGCATCCCACTGCCATAGCCTCAATCATGACTATGCCAAATGGCTCTTCCCACTCAATCGGATTGAGGAACCCTATGGCCCGACTCAGCAAGTCCACTTTCTGCTCGTGATCAACCGGGCCAATATAGCGAATCTGATCTCCATCAATGTGTGGCTTGATAGCATCTTCAAAGTAATCCACCGACTCCTGGACAGAACGATCAACAATACCAGCCAACACAAGTGGTACTCTGGCCCGTTTGGCGGCCTCAATAGCTCGATGAGTACCTTTGTCAGCAACCATGCGGCCCAACCAGACAAAAAATTTTTCTGGCTTATCTACTGTGGGTTTAAATTTCGTCATGGGTAGCCCATGATGCACTACTCCAACAAAATTAAGAGGGTAAGTTACCTCATCGCGAGCACTCTTGCTGATAGCGACCATCGGCACAGACGATGCCCACTCCATATAGTACTGATCCGCGTCTCCCTTCCACGCGTCGACACGGTCAAAGGGGAAACGACTGTGCAACGTCATGATATGGGCAGTCGAGAGATGAGAGATAAACGGAAAGAGGTACATGTCCGCACTAGAAGAAAGATGGGTATGGAGTATATCGAAATCGTGATCTTCCACATATTCTACCGCTTTGTAGAGATGATAGAAAGCCTTAGCGTGTGCCGACCAGGGTACGTCAGTAGCTCTAAGTGACTTAGGGAAAAACGAAACAAGCTTTGCCGAAGTTTTAGCATCACCTGGTGCAAGCAACGTCACATCATGGCCTTGTGCTACTTGTTCTTCTACGAGATTGTAAATGACAACTTCCGTCCCTCCGTAGTTCTTCGGTGGAACAGCAATCCATGGCGGAGCTATATGTGCGATCTTCATAAATTTCCTTCGCTGTTATGTAAGCGGCTATTCACAACTACAAGAAACCGCATTTAACACGATGCAGAAGAGGAAAAAGTTTCTCTCAGGAAAATCGCCAAAAAAGAGGAGTTGTTAGCAAAACACATGGCATTGTTTCGCTAACAACTCCCCCTAGGACCAGAGAAGGAAGGAGAATGGTATTTACTTATATAATAACTGTTGAGAAATAGCAGAAATGAAATGGTATCCATCCCAAGGTTACTAGGGTCGTAGAGATGTATACGATCTGGAATGAAAATCGCATCTACACCAACTCTACGCCATCCCCCCCTAGACCTGATACCATCATGTAATACGTCGCTTCTCATTTAACGGATTACTTGCTTTCCTGGTCCACCGACCGCTCGACATATATGGATACTTGCTTGCAGCCCTGTTCGCTGGGTATACTGTTGCTCGATTGTTTGACGCAGAAGTACAAGAGCGTCGTTTTGCACTAGATTAATAGTACATCCACCAAAGCCTCCACCCATCATGCGTGCTCCCAGCACACCGGGGACGCGCTGAGCAATCTCTACCAGAGTATCCAATTGCAAGCAGCTCACTTCATACTCGCTCTTTAAACCCGCGTGCCCCTGCCAGAGAATTGGTCCTACTGCTGGCACATCTCTCTGCTCTAGCAGCTTCACGACCTGCAAGACACGAGCATTTTCAGCAACGACATATGCTACGCGTCTGCGTAAAATCTGTGGGAGATAGCGCTTGTAGCGCTCAAACTGCTCTTGCGAGATATCACGCAGCGCGCTGATCTGCTTGGCTTGACTAGTGGCTGGCTCCTGCTGAAGCATCGCTGCACGTAGTACGTGTACAGCCTCTTCGCACTGGCTCCGCCTTTCATTATAGGCAGAAGAGGCAAGTTCGCGACGAACACTGCTATCAATAAGCACCAATGCTAGGCTAGGTGCCTCAAATGGTACGTAACGATACGTGTAAGAACGGCAGTCAATAAACACTGCTTTCCCTGGCTGACCTAGACAAGATGCTGCTTGATCAAGAATACCACTACGCAATCCTGAAGCTAGGTGCTCAGCACGCTGACAAAGAGTAGCCAACTGCATCGGTGTAAGCACCGCTCCATACTCACCGATAGTAAGTCTCCCCTGCGAAAATAGGGCACATAGCTGAGCGGTCGCCACCTCCAAAGACGCCGAAGAACTCATTCCTCCGCCTAGTGGCACATCTCCAGCGACAACGGCATCAAATCCGCTTATTGGCATGCCGAGGCGCACTAATTCAGTGATGACACCTAAAATATAGCGTGCCCAATTTGGCAGATTGTGACGTTGCTGCTCAAAGGTTTCCGGCAGACCCAGTAGAGAAATTTCGGCATACTGTGTGAAGTGCGACGACCAGAGGCGCACTAGCGCCTCGTTGCGCCTGCGACCCGCAAATGCCGCCACACGGTCCACAGCGATAGGCAAAACGAACCCATCGTTGTAGTCTGTGTGCTCTCCAATCAGATTAACGCGACCGGAAGCCCATGCTACTCCCAGTGGCCCCTGATATGCTATATCTTCATGGAAGGCTATAGGAAAATGTTCTGCCGCTGCTAACGCTGGACGCGGGATTGTTGCAGCTTTCACTCTTTCTCGCTTTTGATAATGGCTTGACGCAGTTCTTGTGCCTTCTGTAGGGGTGAAGAGTCGTTTGTCCATAACCCCCAGAGTGACTCAGATGAGGCTGCATACTTGAGTTTTCCTGGAGCACGCCCTACTGCTAGTATCTCAATGTGAAAATGAAAGCGTTCATCAGCAATTTGATGAAGCCCTAACATGTAGGGCATCGGTTCCATCGTACCACCAAATAGCATATTGTAGCCATGTACTACGTGCAGCAGTAGCGCAGCGAGATCGCGCAGTTCTTCGTCATCCATCGCGGCTAGATCTGCTACGTGGCGTCTTGGGTAGAGATGAGTCTCGTAGGGATAACGAGCGTAAGGTGGTAGAAAAGCTTGCCATGTCTTGTTGGCGGCAACCTGATACTCCGCCTCTATCTCTAAGCGCACACGACAGAAGAGACAGCCACGCCCTGCAATATACTCTTGCACGACCGTGTCTAACTCACGTTCCAGTGTCGACGGAATGACCGAGACACCATATGCTTGGCCGTGAGGATGACACTGGGTCTGTCCGATAGCTTCTCCACTGTTCTCAAAGATCATTACAGCGGGATAGCGGCTAGATAGGTCACAATAGAGGTCACGCCACAGCTTTGTTATCAAGGTGACCTCACCAACGGTGAGTTGGCTAAATATCCGTTCATGATCGCGGCTGTATACAACTATGTAGGCTTCACCCATAGGCGCTAGTAGTGGAGGAAAGTCATTAGGATGCAGCCATGCCTGCATATCGGCAGTCACGCGCCCCTCGCTTATATCGGCACAAAAAGGACAGAGAGAACTTCCTTCGCGCCGACTCATGCGATGGGGCGCATTGACAAGATACTGCCGCAGGATCGGATTCCAGACCCAGGTAGTTACCTGGGCATCCTCTTTCACTGACCACTCATTATGCGCTTGACCTCAACTAACCCATTACGCACACGGACATCATAGCGGGGAGCTTTGGCCGTGGCCGGACCTGTAAGCACATGACCATCACACATACGGAAGCGTGAACCATGCCACGGACATTGTACAACGTCACCAGGCTGCAGTTCACCTTCATCCAGTGGGCCTCCCGCGTGGGGACAGGTCGCTGAAAGGGCATAAAACTGTACCCCACGACGCAACAAAACTACTGGCACACCGGCGGCAGTCACACGATAGAGCTTGTTTTCTTCGACTTGCTCCACTGGCATGACAGCCTCATACTCGTCACTAGCAGGTTCCCAAGCGGTGTGATTGACTCCGGTCCCTTGCGTGTAGGCCAGAGCACCACCTAGATAGGCTCCAACCACAAGGACAGCCAGCCCAATAAAACCAATGATGGCAGCAAGGACACTATCACCAGCAGCAGGTTGCAGCCGTAGCACAAAAGAAATGATATAGATGATGGTCGCCGCTATATTCAAAGAACCATGATAGAACCCAGTTGTTCGCTCGGCACCATAGGTATCACTCCAGTCGGTAAGGCCAGTCACGATAGCAATGAGTGCGCCTATAATGCCTATCAGGACAAGTAACACGGCACCACGAGCCGCCCAGGCAAAGGGGGTGGGTGAGATGAGCCAGAGGATATCAAAGATTGCAGCAATTAACCATGCACCAACGGGCACATCGGTTATGACTGGGTGCAACGGGTGGCCAAGCAATGTTCCATTGAGCAGGGTCTTGAGGGTGCGAGGAGGTTTCTGATTTGAACCAACCGCGACCTGAATTACGTGCTGCGCACCATCACTTAATCGCTCTACTAACGGTTGCGGTGGGAGTGGAGGTACGGGAGGCGTTTTGGGTACTGTAGTCATATTTTCTTCTGCCTTTCTGTTTTCTCTAAATGCTTGCTTGCCTCTATTGTAGCTAGCCAACCTGAGAACAGCGTTAACAGTGAGTGAGAAGTAGCTTAAATCATAACGTGTGCTATAATTCATATGGAGATGAGATCATGAATGACATAGCATGGTACCAGGAATTTTTCGGGGAAGATTATTTGCGTATCTATACGCCGTTTCTCTCCGAAGAGAAAACGTTGCGCGAAGTAGACGGCATCAGCAAGCTACTTCACCTGCCAGCGGGAAGTTCCATTCTCGATCTGTGCTGCGGACATGGGCGGCACACTATCCCCTTGGCACAACGAGGTTACCAGATGACAGGTCTGGATCTCAACGAGTCCTTCCTGCAGCGTGCTCGCACCGATGCCCTTGCTCAAGGGGTACAGGTGGAATGGGTCCACAGCGATATGAGATACATTCCTTTTGAACACACGTTCGATGCCGTTATCAACATCTTCACATCCTTTGGCTACCTGGAAAATGAAGAAGAGAATCTACATGTACTGCAACAGGTCCACAAAGCGCTTAAACCGGGGGGACTTTTTTTGTTGGAAAGCGTCTATCAGAACAAACTTGTACGCTCCTTCTCTCCCTACGGGATCATCCGCTACGACGATGGACTGCTTGTACTAGAGGAGAGAAGCTTCGACCTACTCAGCAGTCGCAACAATGTACATATCACCATGTTCACACCTGATGGCCAACGTATAGAACACGAGCAGTCAGTGCGCCTCTATACACTGAGCGAGGTAGTGGGTATGTTTGCAACCGTCGGCCTACGCCTGCAAGCCTATTACGGAGGGCTTGACGGCAGTCCACTGAGCATGGATAGCCGCTTGGTGGTTGTTGGTCGCAAGCAGGAGTAATAGTTGGTCGCACCCTTTGGGCACGCAAATTTGGGCCTCTCCTTTGGGCACGATAAATCGGGTGGGTACGATAAATCGGACCCCTACTAGTGAAAAGCTAGGGATTGCGCTATAATATTCACATGCAAGGCGAACTATTTAACAGCAAGGAAGGTACATAACTGTGCCGTGGTGTAGATTTTTTGTCCCTAAGATGGCCTCACCCGATGTCAAACCGGGCGAGCCTGATCTCAACGACCATGTGATGTATGCAAAGTGCGTTAAGGGGCACGTTCTCAAAGATGCCAATGATTGGATCCTGTGCGAAAATCTTCCGGCCCCGGACGCTAGGTGCTGGCAAGAGGGTGGAGACACGGTATTTTCGCTGATGGCACGTCAACGCAATCAAGACAAACAGGCAAGACAGCAACCAGTGGATGGCAGAAGTCAAAATAGGGCACTGTCTCAAACAAGTAAGTCCTGAGAGGCTATATTGAGTACACAGTCTCTCTCTTTGCCCTTCTCTGTCCAGCCTGACCATCTAGCACAAGTTCATGGCTCTTTGTTGCAATGGTATGCTAGAGAGCAGCGCCAGCTTCCCTGGCGTGTCACGAGCGATCCTTATGCTATTCTTGTTTCAGAAATCATGCTACAACAGACACAGGTAGAGCGCGTATTGCCGAAGTACGAACAATTTCTGGCAGCATTTCCTACTCTCTCAGCTCTAGCTACAGCTTCCACAGCAGAGGTAATTTCAGCGTGGGTGCCACTAGGGTACAATATGCGTGCCGTGCGCTTACAGTCAATCGCACGACAGGTCATCTCTGAATATGACGGTCGCATTCCTGACAACGTTGAAGAGCTGCTCAAACTTAAGGGTGTCGGACGCTACACTGCTGGAGCCATTGCCTGCTTTGCCTATCATCAACACGTGGCTACCGTTGACACGAATATTCGTCGCGTGCTGCATCGTCTATTTCTTGGTATAGAAAGTCCTGAGACGCAACTCAACGATGCAGAGATGCTAAAGCTGGCTGAACAGGTATTACCCGATGGCGCTGCCTACAGTTGGAATCAGGCTCTCATGGATTTGGGCGCAACTGTCTGCACGAGCAATAACCCACAATGCACGCAGTGCCCGTTACAGCAGACGTGTCAGGCTTACACGGATATGCAAGCACATAGCCTCTTTCCATC
>JAFATZ010000193.1 GCA_019243675.1 Ktedonobacteraceae bacterium
TCGTGGGCACGACATTGTATAACATTGCCAGCATTGTGAGCATCGTGCTGGCGCTGGCCACCTTGTTCGGTGGTATCTTCGCGTTTCGTAGTGGCTTCGTGCATACCGCCAATCAGGTGCAAGAGCGCGTTATCAATGCGCTGCAGAGCGAGATCGACGCCATACGCGCCCGCATGGATGATCTGGAGCGCGAGAATACACGGCTGCGCCACACCATTGAGACGATCTGTATGGCCCTGAAAACGCGTGGCATCGTCGTCTCCATTGATGGCGATATGGTCAACATCAGGGACGGCGTGACGAGCACGACGGCGCGTATCCAGGAGAAGGCGTAGTGGCTACCATTGGGGTTGATGCAGAGATCATCTTAGATGGCACAGGCTATTTCGTCAAGCCTGGTACTTTTACGATGCGCCAGCCGCGCATTCGTAAGGCGACGATCCGCGCCGATGGCGGTGAAGCCTATGTGGACCTTGGGCCAGGTAAGCGCGAGTGGAGCATGGTGGTCCTCTGCATCAACGACCTCTTGAAATACGATGGCACCCTCACAGGTACGACGGGCCAACAGTACCGTGATGCGCTACGCACCAGCTATGCAAGCAACGTGGGTGGCACGCTCAACTTTACGGATCCGCTCAATAGCACGGCGGTGGCTGTACATTTTGATAGTTATCATGAGGTGGTGCTGGACTTGCATACGCAGATCATTGCGGTGGCGACTGGTGGGGCGTTGGCGGGGTCGTATGAGGTGGGTATTGTACTGGTGGAGGCATAGATGGCTGTATAGTAGTGACTACCCCTTGCAAGTCGCCTTGGTTCCGATGTATACTGTAGAGACAAAAGAAATTTGTTGAGTAGACGACAAGAGGAGTGCTTTCGTTCATGGCAACTAACCCACAAGAGCAGGAAAACACCTATGTCCTCAATCCCGAAGATGCGACTGAGATGGCACGGTTGATGAATCAAGACCGTCTCATCACCAAATATATGGGGGGAGTATTCTCCGGAGGACCTGATCTCTCTACTATGCATGATATTTTGGACATTGCTTGCGGCCCCGGAAGTTGGGTGCTAGATGTGGCCCATGAGTACCCCAAAGCGCAGGCGGTGGGCATGGATATCAGCAGGAAGATGACCAGCTATGGCCGTGCTCAAGCACAGTCCCAGGGATTGGACAATGCCCGTTTTTTCGTCATGAATGCCTTGCAACCCCTGGATTTCCCTGATAATTCCTTCGATCTAGTCAATGCTCGCTTGATGTTTGCCTTTATGCCCAGGGATGCTTGGCCAAGAGTGCTACAGGAATGCATGCGTATTACCCGACCGGGTGGCATTATCCGCTTGACCGAAACCGACGGAGGAGGGTCGAGCAACGGGCAAGCCTGTGAGACACTAGATAGCATGGTGATACGTGCAGTACACCTAAGCGGAAAAGGACTCTCACCCACCGGAAGATCGTGCGGCATGACGCCGATGCTTGGGCGTCTCCTGCATAACGCGGGCTGTATCAATATCCAACAGAAACCACATTTGATTGACTTCTCGGCAGGCACAGAGGCACACGAAGCTTGTTTTCAGAACTACACGGTCGGCTTTCAGTTGCTTAAGCCTTTCGTCATCAAAATGGGCATCACCACCCCGCAGGAGTTCGATCGGCTCTATCAACAGATGCAGATTGAGATGCTCTCGGAGGACTTCTGCGGGATGTGGTTGTTGCTCAGCGCGTGGGGCCAGAAACCGACGGCTCCTCCTCAGAAGGCTTAACCACAAGCGGGGCAAGGCGACCACGAGGGCTGCCCTACCATACAGGAATAGCACATTGTATATAGTAGTGGCATAGAAGCTCGGTAGGGGCCCAATTCCATTGTGCCCTGTGTGTGGCCCACGGGGGCACAATCAATTGGGCCCCTACCGACGTGGATGGCCTCTGCAAGCCAAGTCAGTCACGATGCATCACGGTTCCTTGGTGCAAAAATGTGACGCTCACCTTGGTAATGGCTCTCCCTTGCAAGTCGCCTTGATTTCGATGTATACTGTAGAGGCAAAAGGAATTTGTTGAGTAGACGACGAGAGGAGTTGTTTCGTTCATGGCAATTGACCCACAAGAGCAGGGAAATACTTATATTTTGAACCCTGAAGATGCGACCGAGATGGCACGACTGATGCATCAAGA
>JAFATZ010000463.1 GCA_019243675.1 Ktedonobacteraceae bacterium
ATCTTCAAAGCGATCTGTAAAGAGAGGCGTAATTCTGGGTCTTCGAGAGAGCGACCGAGGATTTCCTCGACACGCCCTAGACGGTAAAGCAGCGAATTGCGGTGCAGATGCATCGTGCGTGCGGTCTCACTCAGGTTGCCATTGCAGCGAAAGAAGCCCTCAAGTGTGTCGATCAGCGTGCCGTCGCCACGGGTATCGTGCTGCAGTAGGGGGCCAAGTACCTCGTGATAGAAATCGGTAAGCTCTTCGTGCCCATCAAGATGGAAGAGTAAGCGGTAGATGCCCAGGCGTGCAAATGAGTGCAGTTTCCCGGTACCGAAGAGACGACATCCAATCTCCAATGCTTGTTGAGCTTCGCGAAATGATTGTGGGATAGCTTGCAGGTTTTTGGCTATGCGACCAAGTCCGCAGGAATAGGTGGGCAAATGCATAGTGCTAACCTTGGTCTGCAACATGCGTACATGCACGCGCTCCATGCGGGAAAAAAGAGAGTTTTCGTTTTCCCGTTCGTCCTCTTCACTGCCGTCAATGGCCAAGGTCGGCACAATCGCAATGACACGTCGCGCCTCGCTCAATAGCCAGCATGTAGGCCACACCCTTAACAGTTCTTCCCGAACGCGCTTTTTCCACTGCAAAAGAAGCCCTTCATCAAGGCTATCAGTCTGGTGAGGAGCTATCTCAAAGAGAACGACTACTTGTGGAGTTGTCAGGTCATAGCCAAGCAGACGAGCACGCGCTACCATCTCTTCTGCTTGTTGGTAATGACCATGCAAGACATCCGTAAAGGCTTCTACTTGATAGCGAGTCTCAACTTCACTGCGGTCGCGCTCACGTGCAAACTCTAGTGCCAAGATAGGGGTGACCTGACTCAGAATAATGCGCTCTGGGTAATCAAGGTCATTTTCATTGCTAACCAGTGAGAGATAGCCAACAATCTCGTGACGGATGAGCACAGGCTCAACGATCTGTCCTAGCCTGTGCAGCTTCAAAGCTTCGTCGGTGAGCGGAGTTGGCAGAGATACTGCTTCAAGCTGTGGAGGTGCAGCTTGAAAGCGTATGTGCTGATCGGCATCTTGCACCACCACCCATTTTCGCAGGCTAGTAGCAAGCTGTTCAGATAAGCCCTTGATGCCAGCGCCCTGAATGCTTAACTGCATTAATTGATGAACAAGCTCCGTCGCTTTCCGCTCGGTCTCGCCTCGGAAACCGACCACAAAAGTAATCACTTCGCGGTCAATCTCTTCCAGCGATGCTGTGGCTGGCAGGTGAATGAGAGGAAAATGCAGTTGATCGGCGACAGTACTCGCATCACTGCCGAGCATCTCAGCAGACTGCGCTGCTACCGCTACCGCAGCAACACCTTCTTGATGCAGACTTTTCAACAGATGTGGCAAAGTCTCATCAAGGCGACGCAACTGGGAGAGCGTCAGCAGAGCTAGTTCTCCCCCCTGCACATGCTCAAAAGCTGGCAACCGTGCTCGCATGCGACA
Organism: Ktedonobacteraceae bacterium; assembly: GCA_019243675.1. Classification (GTDB taxonomy): domain Bacteria; phylum Chloroflexota; class Ktedonobacteria; order Ktedonobacterales; family Ktedonobacteraceae; genus JAFATZ01. The sequence goes on from JAFATZ010000463.1 coordinate 1,491, forward strand.
CGACCACGTCACATGACGCTCTAAGCCGCCCATTCCGGCAACGAGCCTCGCGTCACGAGGAGCCAACAGGCTAAGCACATTGCGTACCGAAGCTGTCGATGTTGAAGGAGATAGCTTACTCATTTGCTCATCATAGTGTGAGAGAGAAGCGCGGCATTTAGCGCCGCACAGTCGATGTTACAGTGGCACTACCTGCTTTTTGAGCTTGACGCTGCTTCTCTTTGCGTTTCCTGGCTTTTGCCAGGTGTTTATGCCATGCTACTTTCTTTGTTTTGTTCATGATACACCTACCTTTCTTTTCTGTATTTTGCCTTCTCCTACTCCTCTGGCTCTGTACTTGTGTCGAACTCGACCTCTGTCACCTCTTCAGGCTCGTCACCGCCATCGTAGTATTCATCGTCGTTACCTAGCTCATCGTCATCTTCACGATCATAGCGCAGTATCGAATCTTTGATATAGGCGCGGATCATATCTCCACCTCCCTGGGAGGGGAAGCTCACCTTGCCGAACATGCTGGGATGCTGATAGTCTTCGCGAATGATAAGGCGTACTTGCCCGTGCTCCATAGCCAGAATCGCAGCCGCGTAACGGTTCCCACCCTCCATAAAATTAATCAAGCGGTTCGCTAGGCGCGGCTCAATCTGCCCAATGTCTTCGCCCGCAGTACTACGTACGAGCAACGTGTGGCCAATCACATACAACTGCACACTATCTCCAACGCCAACCTTAGCCAACACACTAGGCCCGGCTAGATTGATCAGTTCTGTCATACCCGTCTTGCCTGGCTCCTCAATAAAACGCCGAGGGTCGATACGTTCGACACTGCTATGTGTCTGCACAGATGTATCCTGCAACGGGGCTAATCGGTCAAGATTCTTCTTAGCGATAGTATTTTTCGGGTCGTACTTCAACGTCTGTGAGTAGGCTTGCCGTGCCTCTGTATACTGACCTAATTCGCTATAGGCTTTGCCCAAGCGGTTATAGGCATCAGGTTCTTGAGGGAAGACATTCAGGATATTCCTGTTGGTGACAACAGCCTCCTGCCATAGGCCCTCTTGCGCTTGTTTGACTGCCAGTTCGGTCCACTGCTTTTTCGACCTGGCTCTTTCTTCGGTCGATTGTGCTTGTTGCGTCATCGAACGCCTCCTCCATCATCACAAAGATATGTCGTTGGCCTATTATACCGCAACTGCGCAACCCTGCAAGGACCACGGGGTGGCACGCTCAATATGCACTTGTACAAGGCCACCCGGCTGAAGAGAACTGAGAGCATTCGACTCCTTCTCGCTTGGCTGGGGGAAGAATACCAATTTGTTGGAGCGGTTACGCCCCTTCCATTGCTGGCGTCCATGCGCACTATTGGTCTCCTCTACTAGTACCTCTTCTACCTTGTCGAGGTACTGCTGGTTTAGCTCAAGAGCGATTCTTGCTTGCACCTCTTCTACCGCGTGCAAGCGGCGTTTCTTTTCTGCTAGTGGTACATCGTCTTCCCAGCGAGCAGCTACGGTGCCAGGACGTACGGAGTAGGCCGCTACATGCACCACATCGAAGCGAATGCGCTCTAACAGATCAAGTGTATGCTGAAATTCTGTCTCCGTCTCGCCGCAGAAGCCAACGATGATATCGGTTGAAAGCGTAATACTGGGCCACAATGCACGCACACGCTCAATACGCTCACAATACTCAGTCAGGCTGTAGCCACGCTTCATGCGCTTCAGTACGTCCTCGTCGCCAGACTGCACAGGAATATTC
>JAFATZ010000185.1 GCA_019243675.1 Ktedonobacteraceae bacterium
CGAGCAATCTGCTCCTGTGTGTAGTTATCCAGCACACGTTGTCGACCACGTTTCGCAAGATCGGCATAGAGCACCGCGTCTTCGAGCAAGCGGTGGACGCAGGTGGCCAGTTCTTGTGCGTCACCCTCTTTGAAGACGAGTCCAGCATCGCCGATCACGTGAGGAATCTCTCCTGAACTAGAGCCGATCACAGGTGTCTCACAGGCCATAGCCTCAGGCAGTACACGCCCAAACTGCTCCATCCAGTTAGGACGGATGAGTGATGGTAAGACGACTGCGTTGAGCTGTGCTAGCTCCTTGGGAACCTCATAGGTTGGCACAGCAGGCTTGAAGATGACGCGCTCTCTGACGCCTAGTTTTGTCGCCTGCTGTTCCAGTACACTCTTGATTGGCCCATTCCCAATAAAGACGGCCCGGCAACACTCAGGTAAATAGCTAAGCGCCTCGACCATCAGCGAGAGGCCCTTCTCTTTCTTTAGACGCCCGAGGAAGCCTATGGTAAAAGGATCATTTACGCCACGCGTAGAATGTGGTTCGCTGCGCTGGTAGATATCCGTATCGAAGCCAAACTGTGGAATAATATGTATTGTGCCCTGGTAGCCTTTGCGCCTAAGTACTTCTGCTGCGGCTCTATTCCCAGCTATTGCACTTGCAGCGTGGTGGTAGTTATATAACTCCATTTGGCGGAAGGGTGGCGGGTAGGAACGAGCGAGGTTCTGCCAGGTAAAGAAGAGCGCTCTAGCTCCATATTGCTGCGCCAAAAACATCGCCTGAAATGTTGCAAAATTATACGGTTCTTCGTCGATATGGACGATCTCTGGACGTACCTCGCGCATAATCTGACTCAGGCGCGGGTAATAGTGTAGGTGAAAATTACCATTTAGGGCCATAGGCGTAACAATCATACGGTAGCCACTAGTATAGAGGCGTTCAAGTGCCTGCTTGCTGCCGTCATCGCTACGCCAATACTCAGGCGTTACTAGTGTTAGCTCAATATCTGGATACTTGGCCAATTCCTCCAGTTTGCGTTGTGAGGTTCCCGCAACAAGGGCTTTTGAAATCATCAATACACGCATTACCAGTGTTTCTCATTTCTCTCTATCTATTAGTATCGTGCGCTTATGCGCGCCAGTATCTCTTCGTAAGCCTGTAGCGTCTGCTGTGCCGTTTTGCGCCAACTAAATTGGACTGCACGCTCTAACGAGTGCCCGCGTAAGCTGGCGCGCAGTTCGTCGTCAGTCAAGACACGGTGCATCGCCTGTACTAGCTCTTGGGTCTCTTGCGGGTTAATCAGTAATGCGGCGTCTCCCACAACCTCTGGCAACGATGTACGGTTGCTGCAGACGACGGGCACACCGCAACTCATAGCCTCAAGTGGCGTCAGCCCAAAGCCTTCATACAGTGAGGGAAAGACGAATAGTTCAGCACCACTGTAAACAGCGGGTTTATCCTCTTCCTCGATATAGCGGTAGATAATTTGTGAACTGATACCTAGCTCGGTCGCAATGGGACGTGGATCGGGGAAGAGTGCTCCCTTTTGCTTGTCGGGGTCACCTGCAATCAGCAGTTGTAATTGTTGATCACCCAGTTGCTTGCACAGATAAGCAAAGGCACGTACTAATTGGGGCACGTTTTTGCGTTGGTCCAGTCCGCCTAGATAGAGGATGTAACGTGTACCTATACCGTAGCGTTCGCGCACTTGGGCTAGATACTCCAAGTCAGTAATGGGTCTGTACTGCTTACCCGCCGCTTCGTAGGTGACACGAATGCGCTCTGGTGGAAGCTTAAGTACATCCATGATATCCTGCTTGGCGTGCTGCGAGACCGTGATGATAAGTGTAGCGCTATGAGCAGCACGTGCCACTAAGCCCATATAAGCCTTGACTTTCAGGTCGCCCTGATAGGCTGGCAGGCGCAGGGGGATAACATCGTGGATGGTTACAACGGTGGGCGTACGCGGCACAAGTGGAGGGGCGAAATAGGGCACGTGAAAAATAGTGACGCTTGCCTTACGCGCCGCCGCTGGCCCTGTCAATTGTTCCCATACCACTTTCTCAATATGCTCATGTCGCGCTGCTATGGCTGGCACAGACTCTACCACATAAGGAATTGTCGAGGTGGGTAAACTTGCATTGTGTAGAGCTTGTGGCCCAAACGAAACATATTCGTTCTCTGTATCTATCTCGGCTAATGCCGTAAGCAGGTGAATCAAATATTGTCCACTACCCGTGGCGGGAAAGCGTGAGAAGAACGCATTTATACCAATTTTCATTGTCTCTCTACCCCATCCGCGAAGTGTGATTCCCCTTCGTGCAGTTTCTTATAGATGTTAAGCATCTTACGCGCCGACTCGGCCCAAGTGTACTGCAGTACACGCTGATATCCCTTCTGGCGCAACTCCTCGCGTAACGGTTCATCCTGGAGAAGGCGCAGTATAGCCTCCGCCAGAGCCGCAGTGTCATATGGGTCAACCTGCAGAGCCGCATCACCGACGACCTCTGGCAGCGCCGACGTGTTTGAAGTGATAACGGGCGTGCCACAGGCCATTGCTTCTAACGGCGGGATGCCAAATCCTTCAAAAAAGGATGGAAAGGCGAAGACCTCGGCCATGCTGTAGAGTGTTACCAACTCAAGACCACTCACCTGCCCTAAAAAACGGACTTTTTTTGTCAGCTTCAACTCGTCTACAAGACGCTGTGTCTCTTCATAGAGCCAGCCTGGCCCACCAGCGATAGCTAGCATCGCTGGCCCCTTTTTCTGTTGTTGTGCCTGGTAAAATGCCTTGATAAGGCCACTATGGTTTTTGCGCGGCTCCAACGTTCCCACAGCCAGCACTAGGGGATGCTTTAAGCCGAATTTATGGCGAGTCGCGTCCAACAGAACAGGATCGGTAATACGGCGGAAGTGTGCTCTCACCCCATTGGGCACAACTGTCATTTTTTCTCGTGGTGTCTGGAAGTGGTCGATCAAGGTACGACTCACTTCGTGTGAGACAGTAGCGACCACGTCAGCGGCAGCAATGGCCTCTGGAACTACTTTTTTAAGATAGCCGGCTAATGATGGCACTGCATATTCTGGATGTTCCAGGAAAGCAAGATCATGAATAGTGACTACTTTGCGTATCTTCTTGCCGAGGGGAGGCAACACGAAGTCTAGTCCGTGATAGATATCTATTGGGCCAGAAAAGAGCGTTGCCGAGGGAAAAGGGACGCGCCAGCGATACCAAAGGATATTTACATAGCGATCATGAAGAACGATGCTACGCCCGACAACATTCTCGGCTTGGGGAAACGGGCGCTCTCTCGTAGCACGCCCGCTGGTAAGCAAGCGATAGTGGTTATCAGCATCCTGTGCCAGTATCGCTGCCACAAGGTGACGTGCGTAGATGCCAATACCTGCATCCTGGCGAATACCTGCTGTGTAGTCAATTGCAATACGCATGAGGCTACCCGCCAGTTCTACCGAAAGGCCCAAGTTGCTCGCCCCCCAGCAAGTGAAAATGGAGGTGGAAGACAGCTTGACCCGAGTGCAGACCAGCGTTAGTAACCATGCGGTAACCAGTTTGATCTATGTGCAAATCTTGGGCAATCTTCTGGGCAGTGACAAATATGTGTGCCAGCAATGGACCATCTTCCATTGTTAGATCAGCCATAGAGGGAATGTGACGCCGTGGAATAATCAACACGTGTTGTTGTGCCTGCGGGTGGATATCAGCAAAGGCGACGATGTCCTGGTCCTGGTACAGCATCTTGCTGGGTAACTGACCTGCCGCGATTTTGCAAAAAAGACAATTTTCAGCAAAACCCATCTCTCAACCTCTTCAATTATTTAAGAGTGAGATATATTTTTGCGGTGCTGAAGAGCACCGCAAAAATATATCTCACTCTTATTTCACTACCTGTTGTTCTTGTGCCTCTGTCAGGCACGGTTGTACTTGTGCTGCCTGTTCCTGTTGGTCATGAGTGGCGTCTGGTGAAGACGGTAGACCATGTAGAACAGGATCGTTATACTGCGGTAAATTCATTTCGTGACGGATAACCTTGATTGCCTGGTAAACTGTTCCTGTTTTGAGTGAAAGCTGCTGTGCAATGTTCTTATGTACACCGACTGGTGGCAAGGGGAGCAAGGTTACATAAAGCTCTTTCACCTTCGCTAACTCTTCTTCATTCCCTTTGTACGTCTGCAGCTCCCACCAGCTTGGAATGCCGTGCCGCTCGCGTAACTCTTTAATAATTTTCTTCACAGCGGTCTTAGGAATGTTCAACTCTTTCGAGATTTGTGAACGAATCCCATCATATTCGGTAGGGTTAACTAATTGCAAATAGCGCTCCTCGACCTGTTGCGTCTGTTCTGGGGTAGGCATAAACGGTTGTGGAGGCGGAGTCTTTTCGCGCTGAGCCTTGGCAGGACTTGGCGGCTTTGGTACCCTGACCTTTGGTTTTACCCCACTGCTTCTCTCGTCTTTAGGGCGCGGTTTGTCTTGGTGATAGTTAGAGCGCGGTCCACGGACCCCTTCTGTTGGTTGGCGTGGTCGCTGCCCTGTAGCTGCAGAATCGACGCGGCGATATGAACCACCGCGATCATGCTCACGATGACTTGCCGAACCATAGCTCTCGCCTTCCCGTCGTGGTGTAGGACCGCGCTCGTCACGGTTGCCCCCCGTCTCTGCAGAGAGGTGAGAACTATGCCGTTCCACTCCTGGATGCTGATCTCGTGGTGCAGGAGAGGACTTTGGGCGTGCTGGCTGCTCTGGTTGGCCCAACTTGACATCGGAAAGCGTATCTAGCCACTGATTTGTTCCACTTTGAACTGATTTTGGCTTTGGCGGCGGCGGAACGTCAGCCTGTGGCTTGGCCACCTTCTGGCTTGTGGATGGAGGTGCATTTTTCGCCGCCGTCTTCTCTCTGCGCGCTTTCTGTACACAGTCAGGGCAAGTAAGATCTTTAGCATTTGCCGACTGAAACCACCTGCCACACGTGTTACAGCGTATCTTGGTCTTACTCATCAACGTCCCTTTCTAGATACCCCTGTCCTTTCTGGGGTTGCTGATGTACGAGGTCTCCTATGCCACTAAAAAAGGCACTACGTTGTTGCGTCGGAATGCATCTCCTATTCTAGTCCTTTTTAGCGCTGTTGTCTACTCTTTGTTTTCGCTATGCTTTACGTTTTTCTTCTGTGAAGTACTTGACAAATCTCATCCTATCGTATACACTCTTCTCAGTCGTCAGGTGGGGAAATTACGTGGAAAGTGAGACATCATCATGCACTCTCTATCTCATCTTCGTGTGCTTCGCCGCTGGCTCTGCATCCTCACATTTGGTGTTCTTTTGTGTAGTGCAGGAACATTCGTTGTAAGCCAGTTCACACCTCCCGTTTATCAAGCTACTGCCACGCTGTTCATACACTTTGAGACGACTGGCTCTTCATACGAGAATACCAGTGCCAGTCTGGAGGCAGTACCAACCTATGCCCAACTTGTGGTAAGCCCTAGCGTTCTCAGGTCAGTAGTAAACGATCATGCTCACTTAACCTTAGCCGAGTTGAGTGCTATGGTCTCAGCGGATGTAGTGGCCAACACTCAGCTTATCAAACTGAATGTTGAGAGCAACGATCCAGTGTTAGCCGCCCAGCTTGCGAATGAAATTTGCCAGAGCTTTGAGCAATTTACTGCCGGACAACTTCCCGTCTCGATTCACATTCTTCCCGCTGATCAACCGCGTAGTCCTGTGAGGCCAAAGCCACTTTCAGACACACTAATTGGGGCTCTTGCAGGTGTTGGTTGCTCAGTAGCTTTTCTTCTCATTTTTGAGTGGCTTGACCATTTGGCAAGTCTTGAGCAAGTGCAGGATGTGCTTGATATGGAAGTACTTGGTACTATTGCACAACTGCCACGTAGTCAACACCTACTTACAACAACGCCCACTCTGGCCGAGACATACCATGTATTGTGCGCTCGCCTCAACGCCCTGCAGAGGATACATTGTTGCAAATTGCTGATGGTTACGAGTGCTGTGGCTGGTGAGGGCAAGAGTAGTATTGCGGCAAACATTGCTTACTCCCTTGCGTTACAAGGCAAGCACGTCTTACTAGTGGATGCACACATTCGTAACCCCAAGTTGCATCAGTATCTGCATCTAGCCAATCGTACAGGATTGTCTAACGTGTTCTCTGAGATGTGGGTACAACGAGGCTTGGAATTGTATAGCCAGACGACAGACCTTCCGACGCTGCATGTACTGACAGCAGGCACGCTTCCAGCCAATCCAACGACGCTGTTACAGTTTCCGCTTATCGCTCAGCTTTTTGAGTACTGTAAACAGCTTGCCGTCGATTATGTAATTATAGATGCACCTGCACTTGCCGAAAAGAAAGAAGCATCTGTGCTGCTTTCACTCGTCCAGGGCGTCGTGTTAGTCATTGATGCCTCACATCCGTCTCGCTATGAATTGCTCCGCGTGAAGCGGATGCTACGAGGAGCGCGTACACCGATACTAGGTGTAGTTATCAATAAGCATAGCTGGCCTGATCAGAAGAAAGAAGGCAAAATGCCGTTAGTAGCTCCACCTGCACACCATTTCTGGGACAGAGACCCTGATACTCCGCCTCAAGGTGCCAGGGTCAAGACGGTAGTGCCTATTACGCCATCATCCACTCTCTTTAGGCGTCCTGGGCTATAAAGAACTTTTTGTTGTGGTAGCTGTGGGCATAATAACAAAAAGTTCTTTATAGCCTATTTACCCTAGTCTCCTATCCTAAGAGGAGTGATGAGCGTTGTAAAGAATAGTTTGTTGCCCAAGACAAAAGGTGAATGAGGACTTAAGTATGCAATCGTCTCCTGATAATGACGTCTACTACGTGGATAAGAATGCTAGAAGCGTAGTAACGCAACCTGTATCATTTCCTCCGCACACACTCCCTGGTCCAATTCAGCAACTTTTGCCTCTACAATTGAGAACGACGACAAAGCTTCCGCTTCCAACTCATGGTCTGACGACAAAGGGCCTGAGAAATACGACAGCTTCTCTGCCCAAAACCCCAACATTCATTCCAGCTACGGAGAAGCGCTATCGTATCTCTCCATTGCTGCTACAGCCACGTCGTCATCGGCCTATAATGTTGCTAGCGACCCTCACAAGTTGCATTCTCATGCTTACACTGGTCGGGCTATTTGTCGCTCCATTGGATAACGGACAACATCAGCGCAACATTATCCAGACGCTCCATGATGCTATTGCAGGCAGTTCACTCAACTCTTTTAATCCTCTGCAGCAGTCAGCAGAGTCGAATGTTGAGCTTTTTAAAAATCTGGGTAATTGCGCAGGAACTGATATTTGGAGAACGTGTGCCGCTACGGACAGTGGCATGCTAGGGACGGGACAAATGCAGTCACCCCTACCAGGTGCTGTTATCACACAACCCTTTGCCAATCCTGAATATCAGCAGTGGTGTGGTTGTTGGAAACCTCATACGGGCATTGACCTAGCAATGCCTTATGGTACTCCTGTGCTAGCAGCCGATAGTGGACAAGTAATCTGGACGGGTTGGGACTGGTCAGGGCTTGGTTGGGCGGTGAAAATCTATCATGGTCACAGTATTGCTACTATCTATGGACACCTTGCCCGCTTTATTGTCAATGTTGGCCAAGACGTAACAAAGGGACAAGTAATTGCTTATGAAGGGAGCACAGGCGCTTCTACTGGTCCGCATCTGCACTTCATGGTGTTGGTGGATAATACCTGGGTAGATCCTACCCTGTATGTACGATTACCCTGATGCAACAGCCCTGAAAACAACTATGAGAAAGGCTGGCAAAGACCAGCCTTTCTCATAGTATTCATAATTGGTCACTCTTGTAGACTATGCCTGTGCGGGCAGCTTTGAGCGACGGCGGCTGATAGAACCACCCTTGCGCCCTGCAGCTTGGGCCTCTTCACTGGTCCACTTGTGTGCTGTGCCTAATGCATGAGCAGCCTTACCACCCTTGCTGGCGATCTCACGTTTCTTCTCAGGACTCATTGATGCGAAGCCTCTGCCGCGACCTTTTGGTGTTTGCATTGTTCTTTCTCCTCCCAGAGTTCTTGGTAACTCTTCAGTAGCAGCACTGCAAGCGCTACAATAGCTGAATAGTTACGACGCTTGTAAAAGTTAGATAGCTACTTGCCTATACCGCTAAATATAAACTAGCTACCTCTTTTACAAGTAAGCAAATTTTTTTGTTATCTGTCTCTTAACAGATATCGGTGTCTTGGCACCAACTAACTAAAGCATAACAGCTACACAAGAAAAGGGCAAGTCAACAATAAAAAGTCTCAGCCTTTTCTAAGGTAGCCTCTAGCATTTCTAATAAAATGATGAGCTAAAGAAATAGACACAAACACAAACAAGGTTTCGCCAAGAAACTTAGCAATTTTCAAGAAATAGGATGAGATATATTTTTTATCAACGTTGTTATCTCGTCGACGGAAAAAGGCTTTTCCAAAAAGGTAACGTGTAAGTGTTGCAACTCTTCTATATCATCGAAGGTTGCAGCAGTTGTCAAAATAATGGGAAGGGAGGAGAGATGGGGTTTTGTACGTATCTGGCGTATTAGTTCTATCCCTGACATGTCGCCACTCAAACGCCAGTCCACGATCAGCAAGTCCACAGGAGATGGGATGGGTTCTGGTGCAGTAATTCCTAGAGCTTGAAGGCATTCTTCAGCACTAGAATACGTAATAACTATGCACTCTTCATCCTCTAGAACGAGGCGAAGCATCTCCCGAATGGCTAGGTCGTCTTCAATCAGACCTACTCGCATGTTTCTTACCTGCTACCCACTGTAAAAAATTAGATTCAATTCTCATGCATACTATAACAAAATATGCCCTTTTTAGCAAGTCTTGACCGCTATGGATGGGCACGGTACAATGGACTCATGACGAGGTTACCATTGTACGACCTGAAAGCAGTTCAGCAACTGCGTAGAATAAACAAAGAACGAGGGCGTATGTTTGACGCAAATCTGGGGCAACCTGAGCCTACACAGCAGAGTGAACCTGGCTTTCTCCACATTGAAGAGAAACAAGAGGAGGATACAAACAAGCAGGTTGTGCCTGTTTCGGCCTCCCAAGTTGCTCTTAATAATGCGGTCTCTACTCGGGCACGAGAGGGTGTGGGAACTATTGAACATCTCGCTGCTCGCCGTCCCATGCCTGAGCTGGATAGCAATACGCCAGAAATAAAACAGCGCTTAAACGAATTACGTATCAAAGTGACCCGCCTAGTGGCAGGCGTACGTTGGGGAGGAGAATCTGTTGAAGCAACAGCACAGCAACTGATCCCGCTGTTAAACGTTGGTCCGGTGCAGCAATGGAAAGCTGTGTTAATCCCTTTCCTCTATGAGATAGACCGTAGCGGTAATATGATTCCCGTTTGGCAAAAAATTATTGAGTGCGAGGAACCTCAAGATTTGCCTCCTGATGCAAATCCGGCTGAGACAGCGATTGGACGGGCGAGGCGCTTTGCCATTCTCATGCTTGGCAACTACAAAATGGGAAATCTATCTGAGCAGGAGAACCCGATAGGATTTGCCGCACTGAGCACGAGTTCTAGCAAAGCGAAGACAAATGTTACCAAATTGCTTGGCCAACTTGCTATCGACCCGAACACGTCTCTCTATGCCACACAAGCCCTCGTAAGACACGCAACAGCCGATGCTATGCAAGCCCTGGTGAGCGCGCTCAGAAAAGCTGAGGGTTGGGCAAAGGTTGATGTGGTAGAAGCATGCCTTGAGCTAGGACAGGAAGGGTTCTATGACCTGCTGGTGGTACGTGGCCTTGAGGGTGTTGCTGGTTTAGAGAGTTATGTGGCAATCCCTATCTACTGCTCAATTCCTTTAGAAAGGTACTTGCGCGTAGATAACAGCGTTCCTCGTGTATTATCGCAGCAAGCAGCCCTTATCTTCGCACAGGTACTCCACGACAGTATGACTCCTACGCGTACTAATGCAGATAAGCTTCCGCCTGCCTTTAAAGGATCGCTGGCTACGGTGGGACATGCACTGTTTGCCTATGCACGCAGCTTTCCCGACTGGCAGAGTGCGTATGCTGTTCATCGCCTCGGCGTGCTTCTTGGCCATTACTGGGCTGAGATCTCGCGGGGAGCAGTACAAGACTCCCACATTATTGAGCCGATCTACAAGTGCTTGACCATGATGCCAGAGGTTGAGCGTTGGATAGACGGCCCCGGACGCGATGTGCTACTGGCTACCGTACACGAGACGAAGGAAGATGAGGCACTCCTCCCAGTGATCAAGGCTTTAGGAGAGCTAGGTGACTCTCGTACCTTCTTAGGACTCACAGCACGAATAGAGGCAATAAAAGAATTAGGTACGCGTGAACACGCGCTTTACATCAGTACTGTCTGCGATATGCTGGTGCGCTTGGGTGATCGGCGTGCTGTGCCGACTATGCTACAACTTATAGAGCGTGTGATTGATATCAATAAGCGTATGGCCTTGGCAAAACGTCGCGATAACCTACCGAGCGGAGATGCCGATATTCCTGGTAGTATTGTCTACGCTGCGGTTATACGGGCCTGCGGACAATTGGGTCAGCGAAGTGCTCTAGAGCAGGTAACACGTGCTATGTATGACTTTGATCCGTATGTACGCACACAAGCAATAGAAGCTCTCAAGCGCATTGATAGCTCCGGTGAAGATGTTGGCAGCCATATAGCGGTGCGTGAAGCCTTGCGTGATCCCCGCGATGTAGTAGTCCGCCTGGCTTGCTCCCTCATTGCACAGTATCGTGACGTTGATGCACAGCCAGAGCTTCAGCATATCATTGAAACACGACCAGATCTTGCCCCTGCAGCATATGAAGCTCTCAGACAGATTGGACAACTCTAATAGAAGATTGGAATCGCATATGGTCCGACGTTCTCGTCCACATTATAACTTACTAGAAAATATCATCATCGTCATACGGTCTATACGCTGGAAACTCTTGCTCTTACTGGCTCTTCTTGCTGTGCTGACTATTCCAACATATGCATACGGCACGCGTATTGGGGGGCACATCCTGCCGTCACTCACAAACTTTTTCTCCTCTGCTCTCGTTGCACCATCACCCACGGCCACACCCTATCCGCTCTTTCCCGCATTGCTGCCACAGGCAGGCTCATTGCTCTATCCTGTGCAAAGTGGGGATTCGTGCGATGAAATTTTGGCGTTTCAGATGCGCATGGCGCAAGCTGGACAAATTTTTAGCGATGTCAATCCCAATACGGTGAAGGCGCTTGATAGCGCCACTGGTCACAATTGTCATGCATTACAACCAGGGATAGTGCTGGCATTATCACCACAGTATCCTCTCGCTGCTTTCGGGGGCATCGTGCTGAAAATTGACGCCACTTCGTCCTTGGAGGTCGTCCCCACGCCTCTCATCAATGTTTCCCATCAGCAACAGCCTACTGCCGATTGTTCTGGTGGATGCCTGCTTACAGTACGCATAGGGCCTGACGTGACTATACGACTGGTAGTAGAGACAACACTCTCAGTTCGCCCAGGCTCCTGGGTGTGGGCACAGGCGACGATGCCGCGCAAAAACGTGTCTGGCTTTGGCGACTACCCATATGCTGACCCCAATGCGTCTCTCGACGGAGCTACCCTGCACGCCTGTGACTTCCAGGTAGATAACGTCCACGATGACAACTCACTTTCGTGCGACCAGCTCACACCCAATAGCATCAATGATGACGGGGGAGCGTGGCTCTTTGGGGTGACGGGGTCGGGTTCACTAGACCACTGGCACTATTCCCTACACCTGCCTCCGAACACACGTGTCCTACTCTGGCTCAGCAACGACAATGGTACGTTAAAGTTTGAAAGCGGCAATCCGCTGTATCGCTACGATGAAGCGGCACATGTCTATGTGAAGGTATAAAGTAAAGAAGGAGGCGCGATGGTCAGTTTTGAACAAGAGATCAAACCACTGTTCCGACAAGTAGATATCGAGCACATGCAAGGGCTAGGGATTGATCTTTCGGTTTATCAGGATGTGTTTGATAACGCAGATGACATTTACGCTCAGGTGAGCGAGGGTAATATGCCGCCACCGCCGGATAGCCCCTGGTCGCCAGATAAAGTCCAGTTGTTTAAGGACTGGATGGATGGCGGATATCAACCATAGGCTCCACCATGACTATAGCTCCGCTGTATCGCTACGATGAAGCAGCACATGTCTATGTGAAGGTATAAAGCAGAGAGACCTGCTGGATATCCAGTAGGTCTCTCTGCTTTGCCACGCCCAACACTACTAGACGGCCTGCACAGCCGCCTTAGGCTGTGTTTGTGAGACCAGCACGACAAGAATGACGACCACACCAACAACTAAGTGGGGAAGCCAGACGTTCAGAGGCTTACTTGAAAAGCCAAAGAGAAAGGGCGAAACAGCGAGCAAGGCAGCAGCAATGAAGTCGATGACCAGATGATAAGGCATTGGGATGAATTTAATGCCAGGTATGCCAAGCTCGTACTTGGTGAGAAGGCTGTACAGAATGAGACCAGCACCGAGTATGATAGGCAAATACACGGCGATGCCTCCTACATACGCAAAGCTAAAGAGCCAGGGTGCTAGGATCAAGGCAATTCCTACAAGGTAATCCAAGACTCCATGTACAGATGTCGGGATAAAACGTAATCCACCCATAAGTATCTCCTCTCTTGTGAATAATTCAACTTACTCTTAGCTAACGTTGAAATGGTGGAGGCGTGGCTAAGACAGATTATAGACGCAAGGAATCTATATGCCTATTGGGAAGAGTCTCTATTTATGCTCTCTAGGGCACGTGTATCTCTCAGGAATTTGCCCTAAGAATAGTGTTAGCTACTAATACTACTGACCTTGGTAATGCTCTTTTTCCTTCGGCGGCACAAGCCTGTTCTCGACTGCGAAAGCGGCTGCCTCACTGCGACGCGCAAGTCCCAACTTTTCGAGAATATGGCTCACATGATTACGAGCGGTCTTCTCGCTTATAGAGAGAGTCTCAGCAATCTGCTTATTGGTGTAGCCGCGTGCCACGTATGCTAGCACTTCCCGTTCGCGTTCTGTCAGTTCGTCGGCAGGAGTAGTACCCGTGGTGATGCGTGCGATGGCCTTCTTAGTTGCTTCTGCATCAAGTAGCGACTGGCCACTGGCAACGAGACGAATGGCCTTGAGCAGTTCA
>JAFATZ010000204.1 GCA_019243675.1 Ktedonobacteraceae bacterium
ATCCACACAGATACAGTATACTAGAGCAAACGAAAGGGGGAATACACGAGCCAACACGAGAGGAACGCCTTGAGACGCTTGAAGCAAAGCAGGGAACGCTAGAGCATACCCTCCAAGGAGTACATCGTAGCTTGGGAATATTGACCAATGTTGGTCTCAAGAAGGAAATGTATGATCGGGAAATGGCCGAGAATATGACTATGTTGCTTGGGATGGTCTCTGAACAGCAACGCGAGGGGAGGGAAGCAAAGACGCGCCAGGAGAGACTGGAGGCACAGATTGCCTCTCTGGATACTCGTCTTGCCAGTGTCGAGCAGGGAATCGCGACGATCGTCAAGATGCTGGGCAAAGGGACGCCCTAATCACGATTGCGTAATACTGCTGAGCAAATGCCGCAAAAGTTTCGTCAATCCTAGATTAATGGGCAGAGACGAGCAGCCAGTAAACCGCCAATTGATTAGGGCTCACCATATTTTTTCGGCCAAGGCATACGCTAAGGCCTCGCAACCTTCTCAGAAGACCGATCTCTCCTGCAAAATAGTAGAAAAGAGGCGCGTCGACAGGTATTCAACTCGCTTCTCTCACCACTCTTCTATGAGAAGGAAGTGAAGTGGAAGGCGACCTGCTACCTGATGTATAGTGCTTGCAGCAGAGCGTTTCTCTCTACTTGCCAGAGTGGACGTGAAGCATACATCCAATAGGTGCGTCATGTCCATAGTGAGAGAGGACAAAAACAAGCAACCCTTCTTGCTCCGTGAAAGGGGAGCAAGAGAGAAGCACTCAGATTTTCTCGAAAAGAAGCAAGGAGGCCCCCATGTCCTTTACGCCAGCAGATGAGCACGCACAAACACCTGTTTCGTCGCAGACTCCTCCTGGGCCTAAACAGTTTTTCAAGAGTACCCTGGCCTTCCAACGTATGCCATTGCAATTTCTTGCGGACTTAGTGCGGCAATATGGAGATATCAGCCAATTTCGCTTGCTCACCTTCCCGGTCGTTGTGATCAATCACCCTGATTATGTCCAGCACGTTTTACAGAAGAAGAATACCAATTATGACAAAGATGTTTTTCTGTTCAATACTGCCAGGACCTTTCTGGGCAATGGACTGGTGACTGCCGTTGGTGGAGAAAGCTGGCGACGCCAGCGTCGTTTGATGCAACCTGCCTTTCACCGTCAGCGCATTGCCCAGATGGCAACGCTGATGACTGAGGCGACACTCCAATTGCTCAAACACTGGGAGAAAGAGGTCGAAGAGCAGCGGGTACTCAACGTCGAGAACGAGATGACACGCCTGACGCTCCAGATCGTTGGCAAGGCACTTTTTACGATGGATGTCAGTGCAACATCGGATGCTTTCGGCCAAGCCTATGCCGAGGTCAATGCGGCATTGACAAACTATCTGCGCTTTCCACTTATTCCTCTTACATGGCCTACTCCACGAGGGCGGCGCTATAAGCAGGCCATCCGTACGATGGATGAAATCGCTTATGCGATTATTCGTCAGCGGCAGCAGAGCAAGGAAGAGAGGAGCGATCTGCTCTCTCTGTTGGTCCAAGCACGCGATGAGGAAAGCGGCGAGGGAATGAGCGATCGGCAACTGCGGGATGAAGTGATGACACTGTTATTTGCGGGTCATGAAACCAGTGCCAAAGCTTTGACCTGGACCTGGTATCTTCTCTCGCAGCATCCCGATGTAGAGCAGCAGCTTCATAGAGAACTTGATACCGTCCTAGGCGGACGAGTGCCAACGATGGAGGATTTGTCGGCTCTTTCTTATACACGGATGGTTCTTGAAGAATCGATGCGCCTCTATCCTCCATCCTGGCAGGTGATGCGGCAGGCCATTGAAGACGATACGATTGGCGGCTACCACATCCCTGCTCATACCATCATATTTTGGAGCCAGTACGTCGTCCACCGCCATCCTGCTTTCTGGCACCACCCAGAACAATTCGATCCTCTGCGCTTTTCGCCAGAAGAAGTCAAAAAGAGACATCCCTACGCTTATATTCCTTTTAGCAACGGGCCACGTGTTTGTATAGGCAATAGTTTTGCACTGGCAGAGATGCAACTGGTGCTGGCGACCATAGCCCAGCGCTATCGCCTCGTCATGGACCCGGATGCCCGACCAGTTGAACCGGTCGCGCTGATCACGTTACATCCCAGCCATGCTCGTATGCACGTGCAGCCTCGCGAGATCGGCTAGCTCCTGACACATTCAGAGGTCGGCAAGAGCAAACCTCGCCACGTCGCGCCGCAACAAGCGCACATACGATCTCCAGAAGTGGAGCTAGTAGACCAATCTAGTTCAAGCACCGGATTACCTGACTCCTGATAGGCCCAGTGTCACGCAAGCGGTCAGGAAGTGCAACGTAGGGGGAAATTCGCGCTGGACGTGATCAAACAGACGATACAGTACGGCTTTTCACCGATTTCTCCAAGGAAACAGGCCGCTTCAGGGAAGCGTACCTTCATCGTACATTCGAAGCAGAAGAAAAACAGGCAAGGGAGGTCAGAGACATACCCGTATTGCCTCTCAAGTCGTGCTCCATCTTCTCTTGCCTCCTCCTTTGCACTTCCTGACCGCTTGCGTGACACTGGGCCTCCTCAGGCTCAACATGAGGTATGGTGCAACTTTGGTGGTAAATAAGGTGACAAGTGAGCAGGTTTTGAGGTGACAGGTGAGCAAT
The DNA here is from genome assembly GCA_019243675.1 of Ktedonobacteraceae bacterium. GTDB lineage: Bacteria > Chloroflexota > Ktedonobacteria > Ktedonobacterales > Ktedonobacteraceae > JAFATZ01. The sequence goes on from JAFATZ010000204.1 coordinate 2,691, forward strand.
CGGCGCGAAGAGTGAGCAACACAACCATTCACCATTTGAGGAGCCGCTCCATAGCTAACTTTCTCCATCAGTAATCTGTAAATTGGCTGCTTTGAGATGCTCGTGGAGTGCCACCTGTCGAATAAATTGGGTCTTGCACCACTTTGATGACGCGGAAATTGCAGAGGTATTCCACCAGGTTGGGAAAGAGTCTCTCGCTGTTGTCATGTGGATGAGCCTATTTCACCAGAGTGGTGGAATACCTGCCAGATCGGGGCAAGGTCACCTGACTGGTCCTTCAATGCCCTTCTTCA
>JAFATZ010000401.1 GCA_019243675.1 Ktedonobacteraceae bacterium
CTAGCAATTTAGGTGTCAGTGTGGATTCGCAGGGCACCGGGAAATATGACATCAACTTTAGTATGAAGAGTGATACTATTGGACGTTTCAGTTCTTTCACCGGCAGCCATATTGGTGATGCGCTCACCGTTACATTGGACAAAAAAGTCATCATGTCAGCAACCATTCTAAACGCGATTGCTGGTCCCGGCCAAATCACAGGAAATTTCACCCTTCAGCAGGCACAGACACTTGTCAGCGTCTTGAAATATGGGGCACTACCACTCGCGCTTACAATCGATAGCGAAGAGACGGTCGGTGCTACCCTCGGCCAAGATTCCATTCTGAGAAGCGAGATTGCGGCCGCTATTGGCTTGAGCATCGTTGTTTTATTCATGCTCCTGTATTATCGCTTGCCCGGGCTATTGGCCGACTTTGCCTTGGTGCTGTACGCGCTCTTTACTTTCACCATCTTCAAAATCATTCCCGGCTTTACACTCACACTACCGGGCATCGCGGGTTTCATTCTCTCTATTGGTATGGCAGTAGACGCTAATATACTCATCTTTGAGCGCGTCAAAGAAGAGTTACGGGCGGGTAGGTTGCTTGCTTCTGCCATTGATATTGGCTGGAAGCGTGCGTGGCCGTCTATTCGCGACTCAAACATTTCCACGCTCATCACCTGCGCGGTGCTCTATGGTTTTGGCAGTAACTTCGGTGCTACCATTATCGTTGGCTTTGCCTCGACGCTCTTCCTTGGTGTCGTTATTAGTATGTTTACAGCCATCGTGGTGACGCGCACCTTCTTGAACCTGCTCGTCCCGACTGGCGTGGTGAGTCATCCAGTACTGATCGGGCTTCCTGCTGGTTCGCTTGCTACGTCGTCTCTAGCGCGGGCCAACGGTACGGTCTAGAGGAGGTTGTTGTGTTCAATCTTGTAAAATATCGTTACCTGTTCTTAATCATCTCACTGATCGTGATTATTCCCGGTCTGATTTCACTCATTTTTACAGGTCTCAACGTCGGCATTGACTTTGCCGGGGGCGCAAGTGTCGAGTTTCGCCCGCAAGCCCCGCTAAGTAGCACCGGGCAGGTGATGAACCTGCTTAAACCATTGAATCTGAAGGATTTGACGGTTGTGCTGGGCGATAATAAGACGCAACCAGCCAACAATACTATCTGGATTCTCCTGAATACCCAGGTCGATCAGAATGTTGAGCAATACATTCAGAATACGTTGAGTCATAAATATCCTGGTGCAATCGTCAATCCCTATCCCCTGCCGCTTGCCCAGCCAGCCACCCTCTTAACGCTGGTAATGCCACCAAATTCCTCCACGCTTCCACAGACGAGTGACGTGCAAGCCTTGCTCAACAAGCTACCAAATACGAGTGATCCTAGCAAAGGTCCTCCTTCGGCTACACCGTCTTCGACTCCTACTGCTTCAGTAGCAGCAGGAAAGGGGACACCAATTGTGAGCAGGATAACCCCTACGGCTACGACGGCAGCTAGCAATCCTGCCACTATTCCCGTTAGTGTTTCCAAAGTCGTCCAGGGCACTACAACACAAACGGTGACCATTCTCACCAGTACTCCTATCAAGACGGATGATCTGCCCAAGCTTATGGCGGCAAGCTTAAATGGAGGGGGGCCATACTTGCAACTCATCAGCAACTCTGAGGTATCAGGCTCGGTTGCGGGAGAGACGACACGTAATGCGTTTCTGGCTGTTGTTGCAGCCTCGGTGGCAATTCTGCTCTACGTCTGGTTCTCTTTCCGCAAGGTACCCAAACCATGGCGCTACGGTGCCTGTGCCATTATTGCGCTTCTGCACGACGTACTGGTGGTGGTCGGCATCTTTTCGATTCTGGGCTGGGCATTTCATATCCAGGTCGACGCCCTATTCATCACAGCTCTCTTAACGGTAGTTGGCTTCTCCGTCCACGACACTATTGTGGTGTTCGACCGTATCCGTGAGAACATGCAGCGCCGCACCGTGGAGACCTTCGAGCAGGTAGTCAATGCCAGTCTGGTGCAGACTCTTTCTCGCTCACTCAACACTTCGCTGACCGTGCTCTTCACACTGAGCGCGCTCACGCTCTTTGGTGGTGAGAGTATCCGCACCTTCACTCTCACGTTGCTCATCGGTATCTTTAGTGGTACCTATTCCTCTATCTTCAATGCGAGCATGCTGCTCGTCATCTGGGAAAGGGGAGAACTTGGCTTTGATCGCTTCAATCGCGACAAATCTGTCAAAGGACGGGATGCGCGAGAACTTGCACGTACAGGTAGGTAGCATAAAACAATCGTAAGCTATTGCTTACTGCTCAACGAGCAAGCGTAGTTTGTGCATAAACACTTTCTCGAAGAGGTCAGCCTTTTCGTAGGCATGTTCAAGCGTTTCATCTAGTTCGGCGAGGGAACGTGCTTGGATGCACAGTGCCCAGGTTGTTTCATTACAGCCATTAAGGTCAGTAGTTACGTGTAGCACGCACCCATCATGGCTGTAATCAAGGGCATCGGCGATACGCACAAGGGCAGCAAGCGCAGAGACACGCTTACGCGCCGCCTTATTAAGCACTGCAAACTCTTCATGTTTACTGCTGGGGAGTGCGCGACGGTGGTAGCGAGCGATACAAGCAATTTCATGCCGCTCTTCGTCAGTGAAGTCTGGCAGCTTGGTTTGCTTAATGAGGCGAAAGGAATGCTTGTGATGCCGTCGCGACTCGACCAGCATGCCTGTATTATGCAGAAATGCTGCACGCTCAAGCAGGCGAAGCGCACTTTCGTCCAAAAGGTGAAGTGGTTGTGTCGCCTGAAACAACTCAGCGGAGAGACGTAGCACATGGCGAGCATGAGGCCAGTCCTCCACGAGTAGCCCTCCACTAAGGTGAAGCTCTTCTATCGTTGGCTGGGCCTGTTTCCACCAATTCAACTCCTCAATCGAAAATGGTACCGTCATGTGCGAGCCTTCTCCTTTTTTAACGCTCCGCTTGCGGAGCACTACAAGGCATTATGTATCCAATAGTCTAAGAAGCTCACGATGAAAGTCACGTGCCTGTAATTGGTACCAATGCTCGCGAAAAGCTATATACTGTTCATCTCGTTGCTGCTGTAGACGTAGTACTAACTGCTCCAACCCATAACGCTCTTTCGCAGACGGAGCAGCCGAAGGATCAACTAGAGTAGCCACTAACTCTGGATTGAGGTCGATGCTTCCTTTGCTGTCCTGTGAATCTGAGAGTACAAGCTCATAGCTGGTCCCAGTGTCTTGGCTGCCCAGGCAGAGGCGCAGTAGGGCGATCATTACATCGCTATCGTGTAGCGCTCCCAATTCATCCTGTATTTGCGTTAATTCTTTAACAGCATCCTTACTCGCTTCGGGTAACACCTCCTCAAATATTTCTAACGTATAACGCAAACGTTTGGCTGCAATACGCAAATTGTGCAACTTACGTACACGATAGGGCTCATCAACGAAAGATGCCCAGTTGTACAACTCGTCAAGTCGCACCTTCACTACTGAACGTGCGTTTTTGTAGGTCGATGCCTGAGCGTTCAGGCCAATGATAGGTCTCGCCTTTGCCATGTCATCCTCCTTTTTTCGGCTGGCATGCATCGATTTCCGCTTTCAACGCATTCCCGTCGAGATCGGCGAAGAACTCCTCTATCGTGCCCTGGCGCTGTCGACGATAGACCTTCAAATGCTCGACGAGCCAATGCACTCCCACTTGTTCCTCACTGGGGACATGCTCTAACTGAGCTTGTAGATTCTCGATCATCACGTCCGTATCACGAGCGTTTCCCAAGGCGTCGGCCAGATCTTTGATGCTGCGATAGAGCTTCTTAAAAGGTTTTGTGGGATAGATCGACTGATATGCATCAAGCACAGCACGCACATGACGTGTAGCGACACGCATCTTATGCACTGCTTCTACATCCTCGTGCTTGAGGACTTCATCGCGCCACTCTAACAATTTGTGCGTGCGTTCCTGTAACAAACGCTGCCCCGACTGAGCAAACGATTCCGTACGCATGCCATTTTTGCCCGTCGTGGCTGTGGCAGAACTCACTAGCTGCTTCTGCTGCTTAGCCTCTTTCTCCACACGCAGCAACCACTCACTGCCATAACGGGCATAGGCCAGCAGAGCACCTTCGCGAATACCATGAGGGCTTACACGAATCTCACGCAAGCCAAATTGGGACATCGCTATGCGTATGATCAACGCACCTGCTGGTAAAATGCGGGCACGTCCTAGTGGCTGGTTATAGCGACTCGCAATCTCCTCAGCCGATAAGGCAGACAACACACCTTCGCAGCGTATAACATCCTCGTACAGCAACCGATCACCCTGTGCGTCGAGATGAAAGGCGCTACGTGCTAACCCCAGTAGTGAATTCGCACTTCCTCCTGTCACGATGAGTGCAGGAGGATAACGCTTACTTGGCAACTTCTCAAAGTAGCTCTGCAAAAACGTCTCAGCGGCCAACACCTCATTATGTGTTGGCGGGTCTGAGTGCAAATACTGGTCATGCAACCAACCAGAACCAATAGGCAGGGAAGTGTGCCATGTAAGTTGTTTCTGCTTCGCCAACACTAGCTCGGTACTGCCTCCACCCAAGTCCATCACTCCCACTAACTTAGAAGCTTGGTCATCCTCCTTGTGTACCTCATACGTTGCCCCGTAGAAAGTCAACACAGCTTCCACATTGCCATTAATCAACTTCGTCGCAAGTCCAGTCTGCTGGTACACATCCTCAACAAACTCGGCACTATTCTTGGCCTTACGAATAGCTTCGGTTGCCACAACCAGAACAGGATCAGCTTTATGCTGTGCAGCGATATCCCTATACTGCTGCAAAGCTGCCACGGTATCTTCAAGCTTCTGTTGTGAAATCTCACCCGTAGCGGTCACACTCTCACCGATACGCACCATGTTAACCTCATCGGCGACAATATCCAGATCAGTCGGTGTATAGTGTGCGACAACGAGGTGCAGGGTATTGCTCCCAATATCAATGGTAGCGCCTATAGGCGTTGATTGACCTTGCATAAAAACCTCCTATCCTAAAACGTAGGTCTTAAAGACACACAAACTTACCCAGTTTTGTACAGCTTTGTGAAGTTGTGCAAAACACTAGAAAGTACAGCCATGACTTGTGTACGAATCATTCATGGGTATTAGACTATTATAACACAGATTATCCAGGTCTGCTGACAGGGTCTAGTCGAAGGAACTTGGGAGAATCGGCGCGAATCGCTCTTGACAATATACAAGTGATACAGTAATATAGATCACGTCCATAGCAGGACAGGTGAGCAACCACTACCTACCTAACATCTATATAAGCGAGCCGAAGTGGTGAAATTGGTAGACACGCAACGTTCAGGGCGTTGTGCCTTAAGTGGCTTGGGGGTTCGAGTCCCCCCTTCGGCACTTTCAAGCGTCTCAAACGGCCTGTAGAGCCACTTGAGGCGCTTTTTACTAGGCATTGACAGCAGAGTTGACAGCAAAACGAGCTAGCCCCATAAAACGTCTTCTAGTTTGCCGATTGCCTCCTTATGAATAGTCGGCAGTACTTGACTATAGGTGTCTACCGTCTGTTGAATGCGGTTATGTCCTAGTAACTCTTGGACTACCTTGGGATGGACACCCATACTGAGTAGTATTGTCGCTATACTGTGTCTCAAGTCATGAAAGCGCATATCAGGAAGCTCCGCTTTCTTGAGCAGTTTTTTGAATTGCACTAGCATCCAATTAGGATTAAGCGGCGTCCCCAACGATGTACAGAATACAAGATCATGTTCTTGCCAAGCCATCCCAGCCTGTAACTTTGTTTCTAGCTGACGAACGCGATGGTGCCTGAGTATTTCCACAGTGAAAGAGGCTAACATGATGCTCCGCTTACTTTTCTCTGTTTTCGGCTCAGACTCAATATACCTGCTTCCAGGAGCACGGGTAAAGATGCGTCGTACCTGTAGCATAGCTTGCTCAAAGTTGATATCTTGCCATTTCAGAGCTAATATCTCACCTCGACGCATACCAGTAGTAATAGCGAGCACCCAAAGTGCTTCTAAGATATCCCCCGCCGCAGCTTTCAAAAGCGCTTTCGCTTGATCTGCATCAAGAGGCTTAATCTCGTAGTACGCCCTTCTCGGCACATCGACATTATCACAGATATTCCGCGCTAGTACGCCCCACTTCACACCATCCTTTAACGCCTTATGAAGCATGTTATGAAGCGCGTTCACCGTCGAGGATGATAAATGCTTTACCAATTTTGTGTACATGTTTTGTATATGTTGCGCTGTAAGTTTCTGCAACTGAATATGCCCAATAGCAGGAACAAGCTGCAACATTATAAACTGCTCGTATCGCTCATATGTACGAATACGTACACTTGCCCTATAACTCTCTAACCACTGGCTAAGAAACTGTTGTGTCGTCTGCTGTGGAGTTGCAATCAACATTCCTTGCTGTTGATCACGAAGTGCTATTTTTAACTTCTCTTGCACTTCCTTACGAGTCTTGCCATAAATGTATTTCCGCTTGCGCCCCTCCATAGTGATACTCGCAGTCCATCGACCATCTTGACGCTGGTAGATGGAGCCTTCACCATGTCCTCTCCTTTTACTCATGATCTAATCTCACTTTCTGACATCAAAAACCCGCACCACCTCAGATAACACCTGATGTTAGTACGGGTTTTGCATCCTTACTAGTTACGCTAGCAAGTGCTATTCACGCTTCTGCAACCATTCATCCAAAGCTGCAGGACGTACGCGCAACGCTCGACCAAAGCGAACAACGGGTAACCCTTCTGTAGCAACAAGTGCATAGACTTTTGTGCGACTCAAGCACAAAAGTTTGCACACTTGTGCCATGTTGAGTAACAACGGTTGTGGTTTCATATCATTCTTATTCTGCATATACATTTTCTCCTTCCAGAGAACTATCGAGCTAGACAAATTTTTGTAAGAAGTCATAGGCCAAGTTCACCGCGACCATATCCTGATGCAACCCGCCCCGATCAGGATGATGTTGCTTAGACAGCGCACGATAACGCTCTTGCAAGGCTTGTTTTGTCGGGACTTTCGCAAAGCCATAGATGCGCAAGGCACTCTCTAGCGACTTGGTGAACTTCGGCAGGGTTGGCTGTCGTGGTGGCGGTGGAGGTTTAGGGGGTGGCACAGGCTCTCCCAAGTACCGCGCCACCTCTTCCAGCAGCGCCAAGGTGATTGTGCTTTCCGCGCCTAGGTACTTTTTGCGTACCGCCTCGCCAACCCGCTTATAGGCATACCAATACGAGCCACCGCGCTGCTTGGT
>JAFATZ010000377.1 GCA_019243675.1 Ktedonobacteraceae bacterium
CACTAGAGAGCTAGTCCAAGATCTTGGTGCAATTGCCCGCTCCCACGGTTCTGCCCCCTTCACGGATGGCAAAGCGCACTCCCTCTTCCATGGCCACCGGCTGGATTAACTGCACCGTCATCTCGATGTTGTCGCCCGGCATCACCATCTCCACCCCCTCTGGCAACTCGATCGCCCCAGTCACATCAGTGGTGCGCACATAGAACTGCGGACGATAGCCATTGAAAAAGGGCGTGTGCCGCCCACCCTCTTCTTTGCTGAGCACATAGACCTGTGCCTTAAAGCTCTTGTAGGGCTTGATCGAGCCGGGCTTGGCTAAGACTTGGCCCCGCTCGATGTCGGTGCGCTCCACTCCTCGGAGCAAACAGCCCACATTGTCGCCGGCTTGCCCACTGTCCAGCGTTTTCTGGAACATCTCCACTCCCGTCACCGTCACCGTGCGCATCTCTTGCTTCATGCCCACAATGGCCACACTCTCCCCGATCTTGACTTGGCCCCGCTCAATGCGCCCGGTGGCCACCGTGCCACGGCCTTTGATGCCAAAGACATCCTCCACGGGCATCAAGAACGGCTGGTCGATGGCCCGTTCGGGGTCGGGAATGTAGCTATCCACCGCGTCCATCAAGGCCCAAATGCAGGCGGCATCTGGGTCGTGACGCGAGAGGTCGCCCTTGCTCTCCAAGGCTTTGAGTGCCGAGCCACGAATGACCGGGACGTCATCGCCGGGGAACTGGTTCTTGCTGAGCAGTTCGCGGACTTCCAGTTCGACCAGTTCGAGCAGTTCTTCATCCTCCATCATATCGACTTTGTTCAAGAAGACGACCATAGCGGGCACATTGACCTGATGAGCTAAGAGCACATGCTCACGGGTCTGGGGCATGGGGCCATCAGGAGCGCTGACCACCAAGATGGCACCATCCATTTGGGCGGCTCCGGTGATCATATTCTTGATGTAGTCAGCGTGGCCGGGGCAATCGACGTGGGCATAGTGGCGCTTGTCGGTCTCGTACTCCAAGTGAGCGATGGCGATGGTGATGCCCCGCTCGCGCTCTTCGGGGGCCTTATCGATCTGGTCGAAGGCGGTGTACTTCGCCAGTTGGGCGGCGGCCAGGACCTTGGTGATGGCCGCAGTCAGCGTGGTTTTGCCATGGTCGATGTGCCCAATCGTGCCCACGTTCACGTGCGGTTTCGTTCTCTCAAACTTCTTCTTTGCCATTTCTTCGTTTATGGCTCCTTTTACAATCCTACTTGCGATCAGATAATAAGGTTAGAGACATGCAGCAGCCATCCCCTGACATCTTGATCGTCTGTACTATATGAGATATCTTCCATTCCTGATGAATGTACGATAAATCTCACCCAATGTAGGGGTCCGATGTATCGTGCCCCCACGAGGGGGAAGAGACGATCCTTTCAGAAGACGGCGGCAAAAGCTTCTTGTGCCCTACGCGGAATTTCATGGAGATGAGGTGCATTGTATCATGTAGTTACCCATCTTGCAACTTGTACCTTGCACCATCCAGAAACCACGGGAGCCCGTGATGGGAATCGAACCCATGACCCCAGTCTTACCAAGACTGTGCGCTACCGCTGCGCCACACGGGCCAACCTTACCTGACATACTATATAATATGTGTATGGTGGGCAGTGGAGGATTCGAACCTCCGAAGCGATCACGCAACTGATTTACAGTCAGTCCCATTTGGCCACTTTGGTAACTGCCCAGGTTGAGGAACAAGCCGATGGATTCTGAGTGATCGACGGGGACATTATAGCCGACTCTTCGTAGCCTGTCAAGCATCTTACTAAAAGAATTGCAGGGGTTCCCAATTCATCAGAGGAAAAGAGAAGCTCTCTCTGAAAGTCATTCCAAAAAGGATTGCTTCCAAAGAATTTTGCTGGTATAATCAGCATCATTGGAAAAGTAACAGGCGCACACCGTTACCGCACTGCGTGATGTATACAATTTGGACCTGGAATAAGAGGTATCTTCTATGTCGACGAATTGTGACTTCAGCCGTTCTTCCTTACTGACAGAGCAGTACCAGTATGAGATGGAACTCATCACGGCAGCCCTCCAGGATGAGGGTCAGGATGAACATGAAGAGCGCCTCAGTTTTGTTGCACGCTCCTGGGCACTTACAAGCCATTGCTTTCGCTCCCAATGTGATTCAACTGAAATGGCTGCGTATGCCTCTGTCGCACTTGTGCATCGTTAGTAGTGATTAAGTAGATATGTAAATAGCTATGCCTCATCCACCAGAACTTGCACCGGATGCGTTGACTTATCAAACGCCCGTGCAATTCGGCATGGTTTATTGGGTGAATTTTGGTTATCCTTCGCTTCCCCCAGGTATTGAAGAGAAACGCATTCTCGATTGGCATCCTGCGCTCGTTGCATCGGGGGAACCCTTTTGTCGCCATGCCGGAGCAGTCAATGTCGTTGCCTTAACTTCATACCGAGGAAAGCTGCGTCCCTATCATCATCTACTGCTAAAGCGTGACTATCCTCTTCTTGATACTGACAGCTTGGTGAAAACCGAATTGCTGTATCCCGTACTACGCACATTACTGGCGGATCAATACGCTATTTGCAGGCTCAACGATGCGGATTTGCACGCTATTATGGGCAAGATTGCAAACAGTTTAGCCATTACCATGTTTTATTCATTACACTGAGTGTGGGTATATTGTCGTATGACTGCTGAGCAGAATCAATTTTGCCTACTTCCCTCAATTGAAGAACTGTTGCAGTCAGAGCACGGCCAGCAGCTCGCAGCGCACTTCTCTCGTGCTCTTACACTCAAAGCATTGCGTACCAGTCTAGTTCGGGCTAGGACAGCAATGCATGCTGGCGCTTCCTGCCCCCCTGCTTCTCGTCTTCTCTGCACCGCAGAGGAGCAGCTTGAGCAAGAACAACAGCCCCATTTGCGCCCACTGGTCAACGCTACTGGCGTGATTGTGAATACGAACCTCGGTCGTGCTCCGCTGAGCGAGGAAGCTCTGCTGGCAGTACAGCGTGTCTCAAGTAATTACTCAAACCTAGAGTATGATTTAGAACTGGGCGAACGCGGCTCACGCTATACCCATGTGACGAATTTGCTCACTGAGCTGCTTGGGGCCGAGGCGGCCCTGGTTGCTAATAACGCTGCCTCGGCAGTGCTGTTAGGCTTAAGTGCGCTGGCATTAGGGCTTGAGGTAATTATTTCACGCTCAGAGTTGGTGGAGATTGGTGGCGGCTTTCGTGTGCCCGATGTAATGCGCCAGAGTGGGTGTCGCTTGGTAGAGGTGGGTACAACTAATCGCACGCGTATCAGCGACTACCAGACTGCACTTAGCGAGCGAACTGCGCTGCTGCTCTCAGTGCATCAAAGCAACTTTCGTATTATCGGCTTTACCGAGTCAACTTCCATCGGTGCTTTAGCAGAACTGGCCCA
>JAFATZ010000381.1 GCA_019243675.1 Ktedonobacteraceae bacterium
CTTCTGCTTCTCACGGAGCTGCTTGGCATAACCTGATTCTTTACGATTACGGCTGCTACCATGCTGTCCTGGTTTACTGCTCCTGCGCTCAAAAGTGCATTTAGTAATACACTTGTCGCCCTTTAAGAAAAGTTTTACCCCTTCACGTCTGCACAGCTTGCAGACGGGGCCAGTATAACGCGCCATCTACTTTAGAATCCTCCTCATGCGCACCCTTTGGTTGCGCTCGTCTACCCAGTCTACACACGCCGCCGCTTTGGTGGTCGACAGCCATTGTGTGGGATGGGTGTGACATCAGTAATTGAGGTAACAGAGAGGCCCGTAGTCTGCAATGAGCGAATAGCCGCTTCACGACCAGAACCAGGACCTTTGACATAGACCTCAATCTGGCGTAGACCGTGCTCCATCGCTTTGCGTGCAGCCGACTCAGCAGTGACCTGAGCGGCGTAGGGAGTGCTCTTACGCGAGCCTTTGAACCCCTGACCACCAGCGCTCCCCCAGGAAATAACATTTCCATTGGGATCGGTAAGAGTCACGATTGTGTTATTGAAGGTTGCCTGAATATGGGCCTGCCCACGTGGAACGGATTTCCGCTCACGCCGCCTTACTTTGCCCGTTGTTTTTTTCTTGTCTGCCATACTTGCAATACCTCTTGGGCATAATAAATTGGACCCCTACGGGCACAATAAATTGGACCTCTACTTCTTGGCTACAGCCTTTTTCTTACCGGCGACTGTCCTCTTTGGACCGCGACGTGTACGTGCATTCGTGCGTGTACGTTGGCCGCGTACTGGCAAGTTGCGGCGATGGCGCATACCACGATAGCAGCCAATCTCGATTAGCCGCTTGATATTCATGTCTACTTCGCGGCGTAAATCTCCCTCGACCTTGTACTCACGGTCGATCACCTCGCGCAGACGGTTGACTTCTTCTTCAGTTAAGTTTCTCACCCGCGTATCCGGGTTAATGCGTGTCCGCTCCAGAATTTTGCGGCTTGTACTAAGCCCTATTCCGAAGATATAGCATAGCGAAATTTCCACGCGTTTCTCGCGTGGAATATCTACGCCTGCGATTCTAGCCATCTTTTCCTCCAGCTCCAGGTCACGTAGCGAGGCTCACACCCGAAATTAGCCTTGCTTCTGCTTATGCTTTGGGTCTTTGCTACAGATAACCATCACAATACGATTGCGGCGAATTATTCTGCAGTACTCACAACGCGGTTTGACTGAGGCACGCACCTTCATAGCTTGCCCTCCTCGTGATAAAAATTTATGGAATATGCGTAAGGATGCTGCTACTCTATGATTTTACGCGCCATGTAATGCGCCCCCGTGTTAGATCGTATGGTGATAGAACGATTCTCACTTTGTCGCCAGGCACAATACGCACGAAGTTCATGCGAATACGACCTGAAAGAACAGCCAGAACTTGGTGTTTCTCGTCTATTTCGACTTTAAACATGGCATTGGGGAGGGCCTCAAGCACTTTACCCTCTACCTCGATCTCATCCTTTTTCGGCATAGCATCCTTTCCCTTATAGGGGACTCGTTGATTCAAAAAAAGTGCAAAAGCGCAGCAGTGATCACTGCTGCTGCCAACTATGAATTATAGCACACCTCTTGCTATAAATCTAGTGGTAATTTCATTTCGGTGGTGAACGATCCCAATTTTTAATTATTTTCATGATCTCCATATGCACATGGTCAATTTCCTGCTTCCCATTCACCTCTGCCAGCTTGTTTTCAGCTCTATAGTAATCAAGAAGACGGATAGTCTCACTAAAGAAGATATTTAAGCGCTTTTCTACTACTTCACCTCTATCATCGGAGCGTTGATAGAGGTTACTTCCATCTATGTCGCACACCCCAGGCACTTTAGGTGGATTGGTATAAATGTTGTATACGTGCTGATGAGCCTGGCAAATATACCTGCCAGAGAGCCTACTTATCAGTTCTTCGCGAGGAACCTGCAGATAGATCGCCAAATCTATCTGCTGACCGACCCCTTGCAGGCCCTTATCCAGTGCTTGGGCCTGTGCTACTGTACGGGGGAAACCATCCAGCAGCACTCCTCCTGAAGCACAATCAGGCTTATTAATGCGATTGAGGATCATCTGCACCGTGATTTCGTCAGGAACAAGTTCTCCCTTATCAAGATAAGACCTTATCTTCTTGCCCAACTCCGTTTGCTCCTGGGATGCCGCACGGAACAAATCCCCACTAGCAATGTGGACGATTCCAAGAGATTGAACAAGCAGCGCAGCCTGCGTTCCTTTGCCCGACCCTTGAGCACCGATCAGGATAATATTCACGTTAGCTCCTTCGGTGGAAGTGTTTACCAGAGCAGAACGCTCCATTGCGTTCATGATAATACAGAGCTATTTGCAAGTTCAGTTATGACAAGAAGCCCGAATAGTTGCGCATGACCATCTGCGCCTCGAGCTGCCTGACGGTATCCAGCACCACACCGACAGCGATCAGCAGTGCCGCAGCACTCAGAAGCTGGTTGGCACCTATGCGTGCAACAAAGGGTAAAACAGCTACAATGCCCAAGAAAAGTGCGCCCGCCAGCGTAATACGATTGAGAATGCTGCTCAGATACCTGCTGGTAGGTGGACCAGGACGGTATCCTGGAATAAACGCGCCCTGCTTTTGCAAGTTCTCAGGAATATTCTGCTGCTGCCACATGACGTAGGCATAAAAGTAGGTAAAGGCAACTACTAGCAGAAAGAAAATCAGCCAGTACCACCACAACGTAGGATTTACGACGTACGTTCCTACCCAGTTTGCGACATCTTTCAGTACAGGTGTGCTACTCACAGACAAATACTGAGAGAGGATGGTTGGGAAGATCAGCATGGATTGAGCGAAGATGAGCGGTATCATCCCCGCGCTGTTTACTTGCATGGGAATGTACGTTGTCTGTGCAGAACCGACAAGCATACCTCGCCCCACCATACGCTTCGTCGGATACTGCACGGGAACACGACGTTGTCCCAGATAGATGTACACAATACCGACAATTGTCACCAGACCGATAGCTAGCAAGACAGCGATGCTGACAATGCCAGCGCCACCGCCACCACTCGTGGTGCTAGCAATGTAGCCTTGGTTGATAGAAGAGGGAAGTTGGCTAACTATACCGCCAAAGATAATCAGTGAGATGCCGTTACCTATGCCTTTTTCCGTAATAAGCTCGCCGAACCAGACCAGAATCATCGTCCCAGCAGTCAAGGTGATGAGAATGGCGAATGACTCCAATGCATACTTTGGGTCAATAAGACTGAAGTTTGTGAGCACTTGGTAACGCTGGAAGAGAGCTGCTTGGCCTAGCGCCTGCAGGAATGCCAGCGGTATCGTAATAAAGCGTGTGATCTGGCTAAAGCGTAGTCGGCCTGCCTCTCCTTGTGTTGCTAGATTCTGCAAAGCGGGGATGATAGGCTGCAAAAGCTGCATTACAATGGTAGCAGTGATATAAGGGTAGACGCCCAGTGCAGCAATAGAAAAATGCTGCAAGGAGCCACCAGAAAAGACATCGAGCAAGCCAAGCAACTGTCCCAGGTTCTGACCTTTGTTCTGAGCAAACAAACTAGCGAGTTGCTGCTGCTCAGCAGAACTCAAAGGAACAGTAATATTAGCAAGAATGCGATAGAGTAGTAGCATTCCCAGCGTAAAAAGAATTTTGTTGCGTAGATCAGGAACGGTCCAGATGCTCCGCAGGCGTTCCCACATGGGGGTCTCCTTTATGTCTCTTCTCTTCTTTACGACGCTTTGTCTTTTCGTACACTTTGACAGGAATGATTTCGACACTGCCGCCAGCAGCTTCTATCTTTGCCCGTGCGCTCTCAGAGAATTTGTGAGCACGCACCGTTAGGGCACGCCCGATTTCTCCGTCGCCAAGTACCTTGATCAGACCTCGGCTTTCGGCACGAGTCATCAAGTCTTGTGCCACTAAATCTGCTGGCTGGACGTGCGTCCCAGCCTCGAAAAGCTCTAGGTCAGAAACATTGATAATAGTGTACTCCTTCTTGAAAGGAGCATTGCTGTTACCGACGCCGCGCAGGAATGGTAAGCGCTTCGACAGACGTGTCTGACCACCACTAAAGGCACGGTGGATTGTGCCGCCGGTGCGTGCCTTCTGGCCTTTACTACCCCGCCCGGCTGTTTTGCCACGTCCCGAGCCGTGACCACGCCCAACGCGCTTTTCGCGCTTATGCGAACCAGGAGCTGGTCGCAAATCAGATAGTTTCATTGACGACCTCCTCTACTCGCACCAGATGCACAACCTTGCGGATCATACCACGGATCGCTGGATGA
>JAFATZ010000011.1 GCA_019243675.1 Ktedonobacteraceae bacterium
GAGCAACGCTTGCTGCACACCTTCGCCGGAGACATCACGAGTAATCGAAGGGTTGTCGGACTTGCGAGCAATCTTGTCAATTTCATCAACGTAGACGATGCCACGCTCAGCACGTGCTACATCGAAGTCGGCAGTTTGAATAAGGCGCAGCAGAATGTTTTCAACGTCTTCGCCCACGTATCCTGCCTCTGTAAGTGCGGTAGCGTCAGCAATGCAGAAGGGCACATCCAGCACCTTTGCCAGCGTCTGGGCTAACAGTGTCTTGCCGCAGCCCGTTGGGCCGATCATCAGAATGTTACTTTTGCTCAACTCTACATCATCAATTTGCATACCCACGTTGATGCGCTTGTAGTGGTTATAGACAGCAACAGCAAGTGTTTTCTTTGCTCGCTCTTGACCAATGACATAATTACTGAGCTGTTCATAGATCTTCTTGGGCGCTGGAATTTTGCCCATCTGTAGACGCGGCTTAGCAATGGTAGCCTGCTCTTCATCAATGATCTCGCGACAGAGTTCGATACACTCATCGCATATGTAGACACCACTCGGACCTGCAATGAGCCGCTGTACCTGGTCCTGGTTCTTGCCACAAAACGAACAACGGTACGTCGTACGTATATTTTTTGAGTTTGCCACGTCTGTTACCTTTCCTAGCTCTCAATACTTTCGTTTTGTGTTCTGCCCGATTCGCTCCCCTGCTCAACTACAGCAGGGGGAGTTTGTTCTGTCTCACCTGCTATAGCGGCTGCTTGCGCATTGGCAACGGCAGTCTCTTCTGCTTCCTCTTGCGTCAGAGCCTCACTCTCTGCATCGGGGTCGGGACCAGCCGTCAACTCTACAAGCCGCGAAATGGTTTTTTCTCGCCGATAGCTTATCTCCAACGCTCGTCTCTGCTCATCAGTACGTGGTAATTGCTGATCAAGCTGAGCATAGAGCTGGAAGAGATTGTTCACTTCTTCAGCAGTGACTTCTATATGCTCTTGGCGGCCCACTTCGCTGAGCACAAGTTGCTGCTTCAGACTACGTTCAACTTCTGGCCGCGCACTCTCTTTATATTGCTCCAGCGTCTGCTTTTTAATCATCAGGTATTGTTCTAGTGAGAGATGCTGGCGCTGTAATAGATGCGACATGCGGTGTAGTGCGTTCTCAATCTCTTCTTCTATCAAGAGAGGGTGCAAAACCATCTGTGATTGCTCAACGACAGCATCGACGACCTTTTCCTGCAGTTCCTCGCGAGCGCGGCGTTTCTTGTCCTCTAGAATTCTGTCGCTTACAGAGTTGCGTAAGTCTTCCAACGTCTGGTATTTTCCATTAGTGATCTTTTCGACCCAGGCATCGTCTAATGGGGGAAGTTGCTTCTCTTCCACTTTATGCAGTGTGACCTGATATTCTCCGTGCTTGCCAGCAAGCTTTTCGTTGCTATAGTCGTTAGGAATAGTGGTGCTGAAAGATTTGCTCTCACCAACCTGCATGCCCACAATGTGCTCATCCATGCCAGCATAGACCCCGTAACGCTCGTTGGTCAACTCAAATGGATTATCTTTCAGGTCGGAGATGGTCTGGCCTTCTGCTGTAAACTTCAGATCCATCGTAACACGGTCGTTGTAGTTGGCTGGCCGTTCCACAGACTGCCACGTGTTCAAGTTGTTGCGCTGTGACTCAATATCCTGCTCAACCTCTTCTGAGGTAACCTCTACCTCTTCGCGATCAAAATGCAACGAGCGGTAGTCGCCTAGCACAACTGGCGCAATGATGGGAATAGTTACACTAAAGTGATATGGCTGGCCTATCTCGAAAGGTGGGATGTCCAGTTTGGGCTGAGTGACAGGGGTGAGATCATGTTCTTTTAACGCGCGACGATAAGCCTCTGAGATCAACTCTTCAAGACCTTCGTTATACATGTACTCTTTACCTAGCCTGCGTTCCAAGAGCGAACGAGGAGCCTTCCCCTTGCGAAATCCCTGTATGTCAACCTGTTGAACCAGTTTGCGGTATGCCTTATCTGAGGCTTTCTCCATCTCTTGCCAGGTAACATCGACCTCAAGGACAGCTTCACTCGTTGGTAACTTTTCAACTGAGACCTTCACGATGCCTCCAACATGCAATAATGCATATAGAATAAAAATATGCTTGCTGAATGGTGAGTAGGTTATGCATTACACCCATAGCGTGGAAATTGTTCAACTTACCACGTTTCCACCACAGAACTCACATATTTACGTTCTCTATTGCTCGCTTGTTTGTGTGCAGTATCCTCGTTCTGCAGGAGCTATACTGATGAGCCACTCCTGCAAGGAAATCAACCAGGAAAATGGGCGGTGAGAGACTCGAACTCTCATGGCTCATCACCAACAGATCCTAAGTCTGTCCTGTCTACCAGTTTCAGCAACCGCCCGTCATCATTGCATTGTTCAACGACAAGATTATACGTTCTTACTTGAGGATGATACATCAGCAACTTCCATACTGTCAAGCCAACTTCTACAGATATACCTTCTAGGCTATGATCTAGAACACGTGTTCTGGACAAAACAGGTGAAAACAGCAGAGGGTTGCGGGTACTGCAACTCTCTGCTGTTTTCAGCACGTTGGCGAAGGGACTTGAACCCTTGACCTGCCCTTTAGGAGAGGGCTGCTCTATCCACTGAGCTACGCCAACATCTCTTTAGGCAGAGGGAACCGCAAGGGTCGCCCCTACTCTAGTAGCGGGAACAGGATTCGAACCTGCGACCTCCGGGTTATGAGCCCGACGAGCTAACCACTGCTCTATCCCGCGTCAATATATCGTGCCCCTGGTAGCGGGGGGAGGATTCGAACCTCCGGCCTTTGGGTTATGAGCCCAACGAGCTAACCACTGCTCCACCCCGCGCCGACGCCTCCTAGGATACTACAATCTTTGTACCTTGTCAACTGCGCCAAAGCTCATCATTTCTATTCTTTACTTTTTAGCGTCTTTATGCTATCCTAGCTTTACAATATATATAATCCGAAGTGTCTATGCGAGACCATGTCTCTGCCCAGAAGCAGACAGAGAGGAAGCACCATCGGCTGAAAGTGCTCCTGCTGGCAAGCGGAAGATACCCCTCGCAAGCTTGTATCGAGCCAGGAAGATACACGGGCCAACTCCGTTAAAGGTTGTCAAAAGCGCTTTGTAAGAAAAAGCGGAAGATGGGTGGAACCACGAAAAGCATGTTCTAGGCCTTTTCGTCCCAAAGGGGGACGAGAAGGCTTTTTTATTGTCATACATTCTGAGGAGGCTTACTATGTCCGTAGAAGCAGAATTACAAGAGTCAGTCAACTATACGCCTTTGCAGCGCATGCGCCACTCTGCAGCGCATGTGATGGCCGAGGCGGTGCAAGAAATCTTCCCCGAGGCCCTCTTCTCCATCGGCCCAGCTATCGAGGATGGCTTCTACTATGATTTCGACCTACCGCGTCCGTTGACACCTGAGGACTTGCCAGAGATTGAGCAGCATATGCAAAAGATTGTGGCGGCTGGCTATCCGTTCCTGCATGATCGCTGGCCACGTGAAAAAGCGCTGGAGTACTTCGGCAATAAAGGACAGGTGTATAAAGTAGAGATTATTGAAAATCTGCCAGATGCAGAGGTGGGCATCTATCGGCAGAACAACTTTCTCGATCTATGCCGTGGGCCGCATGTGCAGAATACGAGCCAGATCGGTCCTTTCAAGCTTATGCGTGTTGCTGGTGCCTATTGGCGGGGTGATGAGCATCGTCCCATGCTGCAACGCATCTATGGTACGGCATGGTTTTCACAGGAGGAACTTGATCAGTACCTCTGGCAACTTGAAGAGGCGCAGAAACGCGATCATCGCAAGTTGGGGCGAGAATTGAAGCTTTTCACACTGAGCGATGAACTCCCTGCTGGTGTGCCGATGTTCTATCCGCGTGGCGAAATGTTGCGTCACCTGATGGAAAGCTATGTACGTGAGACGCAGGAACGTTACGGCTACCAGCACGTCTGGACATCACACGTGGGTAAGGTACACCTGTACAAGACGTCGAAACACTGGTACACGTATCGCGAGAACATGTTTCCAATAATGAAGGGTGAGCAAGAGTTGACGGAAGACGACGCCTACATCCTCAAACCGATGAACTGTCCTCATCACATCCTGCTTTACAAATCGCAGATGCACAGCTACCGCGAACTGCCAGTTCGTTATGCTGAGTTTGCCACACTCTACCGCTATGAAAAGGCAGGGGTACTGACGGGTTTGGCGCGTGTACGCAGCCTCACGCAGGATGACGCGCACGTCTTTATGCGCCCCGACCAGATTCAAGAGGAATTTGATAGGGCTGTCAATCTCACACTTGAAGTTTTCGAGACCTATGGCCTGACGGACTATTGGATCCGCCTCTCTCTGCGCGACCCACAAAAGAAAGGGGAGTACGTAGGTAGCGACGAAGTCTGGGAGATGGCGGAAGCGACCCTGCGCGGGGCTGTTGAGGGGAAAGGCATTCGCTACGAAGAGGGTATTGGCGAGGCGGCATTCTACGGTCCAAAGGTGGACTTCATGGTGCGCGACGCTCTCGGTCGTGAGTGGCAGTGCTCGACGATCCAACTGGACTTCATTCAACCCGAAAATTTCGAGCTTGAGTATATCGGCGAGGACGGACAAGCCCATCGCCCTGTGATGATTCATCGCGCTGTAACTGGTTCAACTGAACGTTTCATGGCAATGCTGATCGAGCATTTCGCTGGTGCTTTCCCGGTCTGGCTCTCTCCCGTGCAAGCGATAATTATCCCCATTGCCGACCGTCACCAGGAGTATGCCCAGAGCGTGTTTGAGCAGCTCAAAGCAGTAGGTGTGCGTGCCGAGATCGATATGCGCGGCGAACGCATGAACGCTAAGATTCGCGATGCACAACTGCAGAAGTTTCCGTACATGTTGGTCGTCGGTGACAAGGAGGCGGCAGCCGAGGCGGTATCGGTGCGCCTGCGTACGAATATAGACCTGAAGTCAATGCCACTTACGCAGTTCATTGAGCGTATCTTACAGATCAGCAACACAAAAAGTAAGGAATTGTAAATTTTGATATAATAGAGAAACATCGCTTTTTCATCTGGACAAGCGATGTTGGCGAACGTGTCTACGCATAAAGGAGTACACTATGAAGATCGAAGATATCTTGATGGGCCGACGCGTCCGTCAAAATCATGCTTTGGAGCACGCGACATTTACCATTTTAGCCCAGATGAACCCGAACCTGAGCGGTGGTGCGCGCTCGTTCTCCGATGGTTTCGTTGTCTTTGGCAATGCCAATCCTGTTCAACTACGTCAGGCAGCAGAGGAGGCACTACGGCGCTTACAGGAGGGCGAGGCGGAATTGGCCATTCATCCCAACTGTGGCACCAATCTTTCCGTTGGCATTTCCCTCCTGACCATTGGTACCCTACTGGGTCTGGCCGCCACTCGCCAACGCACACGTATTGCTCTGACCGCTGCTTCATCGATTGCGGGCTGGGCCATGGCACGTCCTGTTGGAGCCTACGTACAAAAACACTTTACAACTCTGCCCGATCTGAGAGGTGTGCGCATTACCGACATCGTTCAGCATAAAGTTTTAGGAGCACCTTTTACTTACGTGCATACAGTGCAGGAGTAGTTTATGTTTGGTTTTCCTGTGCCCATCGTACATTGGCTTGTTCAGTTCGGTATCGGACTGCTGATTATTGCCATGTTCATTCGCGCTATTGCATCCTGGGTGCGCATTGACGAGCGCAACGGGTTTATCCGCTTTCTAGCGCGTCTGACCGACCCCTTTATTGACCCAGTGCGGCGTATCGTACGCCCAGTAGGAGTACTCGACCTTTCGTTCATCATCACCTGG
>JAFATZ010000041.1 GCA_019243675.1 Ktedonobacteraceae bacterium
GGACCAATATCTACTCCGAGCACCATCGCGTAAATGGCAAGTAGATTAGGACGAGCTACTCCATGTAATACAAGTACCCCAATCAATGTCGTCGGTAGATTATTAGTGGCAGCAGAAAGAAAGGCCACAATACTGCCCGATAGTAGAACACCCACTACATCTGCAGTAGGCATAACAAATGCACGTAGCGGAATTGTCAAAAAAGACAACACGTGCGCTTGATAGGCGGCAGTAATCACCACAAACATACCCAGTGCATACAAGAGGATACTCCAGGGAGCGGCCAGTAAGAGTGATCGTGCTGAACGTATCTGTCGCACGTGTACCAGCAGCACCATGGTGAACGCTATAGGGCCAGCGATAGAGGAGATAGGTAGATGAAATTGACTGCCAATGATATAGCCAATTACCAGGAGCGATAACGCTGCCCAACTGGCCCAGAAAAGCAGGCGGTCCTGCAGAACTGCGTCGGGTTGCTCTAACATAGACGTGTCATAATTTTTTCCAAGCAGCCTATGAAAGCGTACGCCGAAACAGCAGCCAGCAGTTATCGCAGCAAGGAGCGTAGGTAGGGCCATCCATTGGGCAAAGGTGGTAAAGTTTAGGCGGCTGGCGTCAACAATAATAATGTTGGTCAAATTGCTAGGGACGAAGAGAGTACTGGTCGCATCGGCCAGAAAGCCAGCGGCAAAGAGAAAGGGAAGTCTAAGAGTCTCAGCTTTATAGATTTTCAGCAACAGCGTGGCAAAGATTGGTATAAGGATTAAGACTGCACCATCATTAGCTAGCAACGCTGCCGTGGCCAGGGTAAGCACGAGAATGAGGATATAGAGTAGCCAGCCAGAGCCACGAGCGATACGTGCCAAGTAAAGGGCAGCCCAGGCAAAGAAGCCATGAGCATCCAGCGCCTGGGAGAGCAGAAAGAGAGCGATTAAGGTCGCGGATGCATCCCAGGTATCATTGAAGATAGTTCGCAATGCCGTGATCGGCACCAGCCCCAGCACCATGGCAATGACTGCACCTACACTCGCTGACCACGCAACATTCAAGCCTCGTGGGCGCAGCACAACACAGAGCAGTACTGCTATTAGCAAAATACTGGCAATTGCCATATGTAGTGTTTGTAACCCCACAAAAATACTCCTGCTATCCAGGCCTTTCTTCTTATTCTACTGCCTCAAAGTGGCTGTGCGAAACGTGCTATAATTAAGACACGAGAGAGCCGAGCTACACGAGGAAGCTTTTTACCTACTATCTATTTATTTAGAGGAATAGCATATGAGTACCATGACAGCAAGCCAGCGCGTTCATGCAGCACTGAAGGGTGAGCCAGTAGATCGCGTCCCGTTCTGCTTTTGGCATCATTTTAAGCCACAAGGTTCAGGTACGCGCATGGCTGAATTGACACACGAGTTCTTTATTGAGAAGTTTCACTTAGATATTGTGAAGATAATGCCTGATTTGCCCTATCCACCACCAGAAGATACCATGGTGGAAGCAGTACAGTTGCGTTTTCTGCCGCGCCTCGACCTAGATACGCCCATGTTTCGTGAACAGATCAACTGTATTCGCACACTGCGTGGACGCTTAGGCCATGACTATCCTCTCATTCTTACCCTTTTTAGCCCATTGACGTATGCCCTGCGCTTCATGGGGAAGAAAAAAGCTATTGAAGAAGCTCGCAAACACCCAGACCCGTTTGAGGAAGGATTGGGTACTATCGCAGCCAACCTACGTAAGCTGATGGAGGCGGCGATTGAGGCGGGAGCAAGTGGCATCTTCTTCTCTTGTATGGGTGCAACTAATGCCGATTTTACTCCTGAGGAATATCTACGATACGGTCATCTCTATGACATAGATGCACTAAAAGGAGCAAAGGAGGGATGGCTCAACATTGTGCATGTTCATGCCGACCCCAGCCAATCTGGAGATCAAATCTACTTTGACCTCTTCACCAGCTACCCCGTTTCAGTCATCAGTTGGAGTGATCGCCTGACAGGGCCAAGCCTGAGCGAGGCTATGACCATGACCGACAAGTGCCTCATGGCTGGCCTGTGGGAGCGTGGTCCACTTACCCACGGGGGCGAGACAGAACTGGAGAATGAGATTCTCTCGGCTGTCAGTCAGACCAAAGGGCGGCGGCTCATTCTAGCAAATGGCTGTTCCGTTCCTGATGATACTCCTGAAGAGTGGCTGCACACTGCGCGCCGCTTGGTGGATAATCTGCCTTAGACGGGGCAGACACGCAACTCGATAGTGTAATGCTGCCGAGTTTTCGGTTGTAACACATGGTGTGGCTATCGCTCAATAGGGGCAAGTCCCTGAGCATAACGCATTTTATCGTTATTGAATCGTTGTGCCCTCCGGGCTACCAATCGCTCGTCCAACCAACGTGTGAGCAAAGCGCCCACCAATGCACCACCTGCCAAGGCGGCAACCTTTGCCAATACTGTTGCAGCGTTACTCATGCTAGTGCTCTCCTTCCGAGTACCCAACTAAACAGAGATATTGCACATTTCCATAAGAGAATTATAATGCTATAGTCAAACCATCTGCTGGACCGTCCCCTTAGCCATAATGGTTACTTAGTCTTGCAAAATTACTGACTTCTCAGCCTCATATGTTAGAATCTGCTACGAGTTGGAGAAATTGTTGCTATGCAACAGTAGAGACTAACGGCGCTACCACTACAACGAAGGTAAGAAACGCATGCTACTGAACCTTGCTGAATACCATTGGGTAGAGCACATCGATGATGCACTGCTTCTATTAGCGCGTCATGATACGAAGACTGTACCCTTAGCTGGTGGAACGTATCTGCTTGGCATAGAGGATGACAGTATTCAGGCTGTCGTTGATCTACGTGAGCTTGGACTCGCCTACATTACCGAAAATACACAAGGCATTCATATTGGCGCAATGACGACCCTGCAAAGTATGGCTGAGCATCCTCTGCTGAGAGAACTAGCGATGGGGCTGCTTGCGCGAGCAGCACTGGCCTCTTCGCCCTCACGACTGATTCGCGCTAGCGCTACTATCGGTGGAACGTTAGGGGCCGGTGTCGCGTCGCAGGCAGACTTGCTTATGGTACTGGTGGCGATGGACGCATATGCAGTGGCGCGTTCTGGCTCGAAAACTCAGGTGAACTTGAGTGGAGGCACAGCCGAACGGCCCGGGCTAGCATTAGCGGGAGTGACTTATACAGGCAAGCAAGAACGTTACCTCCCCTGCAGTTCGTCAATGCGGGAGCGACGACCAAATGAGCTGATCATAGAAGTAATTGTGCCTCGTCCTGCCGCTGGCTCTGGGGCCTCTTTCATGCGCATCGGGCGCACTGCTACAGATGTAGCATTGCTCAATGCAGCAGCGCTTGTGGAGGTCGAGGACGGTGTGTACCAGCGTGTGCGTGTAGCACTGGGCGGTGTCAATATGCAGCCTGTACGCCTGCATGTGGTTGAAAAGCACCTTGCAGGCCAACCTGTGCTGTACCTTGCGGAGAGCCAGCGTGTCCAGGCGCTCCTACAGGCAGCAATGACAGAGTTTCGTCCACCTGGGGATCGTCTGGTGAGCAGTGGCTATCGACGCGCCAGTGGCGTAAACCTGATTTATCGAACTCTTGAGGAAGCGACGAACACAGCATATTGGCGCAATACTGGCTCTGGGGAGCCAGCAACTGTCCATTCCTCTGCTGAGGTAGAGACAAGTAGCCAGAATGAGGGTAGGAAATAGCGATGGAGCTGGAACTATGTATCAACGGTACTATTGAGAGTGTGCAGGTGCCGGTGAACGAGCCGTTGCTAACGATGCTACGTCGCCAGGGTTACTACAGCGTGAAACAGGGCTGTGAGACAGGTCAGTGCGGTGCTTGTACAGTGCTAGTGGATGGTGTGCCACGTCCAAGTTGCGTTATGTTGGCTGGGCAGGCGGGGGGATGTACGCTCACTACCGTAGAGGGCTTGGGTTCTTCCAGAGCATTGCATCCCTTACAAGAGGCATTTATGGAGGTCGGGGCGGTTCAGTGTGGCTTCTGTACCCCTGGCATGCTGCTGTCCGCTTATGCACTGCTGCTACGCAATCCCCAGCCCTCGGAGAGCGAGGTGCGCGATGTTCTCTCTGGTCACCTCTGTTGCTGTACTGGCTATGCCAAACCTGTACAGGCTATCATGCGTGCTGCTGCAAAAATGCGTGGAGTGCAGGTGCCTGCTCTAGAATATCATGTGAATGCGAAAAAAACTGCTAAGACTACTGAAAAACTACGTGCGGTGAACGTTGTATCGAAGGAGACAATTAGACTACGTGCTATAACTGCAAGTGCTGCCACAGCGATCTTGGCGGAACCGGAGGTGCAGTATCAGGTAGTAGGCAAGGCAGTACAAGCAAGAGATGCGTTGAAATTTGTTACTGGTAAACCCGCTTTCACTGGAGATGTTACTCCGCAAGGCATGTTGTACGGCAGCATTCTTACCAGTCCGCATGCTCACGCAATCATTCGCAGTATTGACGTCTCACAAGCAAAGGCGCTCCCTGGTGTGCATGCTATCTTGACCTATAACGACGTGCCTCGTGTTGCTCATTGCATTGTAGAGCGCTTTTCAGCCGATAGCAGTCCTGCCGATTACTATTGCCTGGATTCTATTATGCGCTACGTTGGTGACCGCGTTGCCGTTGTTGCTGCTGAGACACCAGAAGTTGCAGAGCAAGCGCTTCGTCTCATCCAGGTAGAGTATGATGTGCTTCCTGCCATTCTTGATCCACGCCGAGCACTGGAGTCTAGTGGACCTCCAGTGCATCCTGAACGTGAGTCGCGCGGTATTGTTGATGCTAGCCATAACGTTGCTGCTCGTGTGCGCACAGAGGTAGGAGATGTAGAACGTGGCTTTGCACAGGCAGACATAGTGGTCGAGGGCCAATACTTCGTGCCGCAGGTGCAACAGGCAGCGCTCGAAAAGCAGACAGTCATCACCTACTTCGATGAGGATGACTACCTTGTCGTGCGTACTGACTCGCCAGCTCTCCAGCATATCCGTCGTACCATTAGCTCAATGCTAGCTCTTCCTATGCGCCGCATTCGCGTAGTGAAAGCAGATAGTAGTGCCAATGCTAACAGCAAACGGCAGATTATGTTGGAGGATCTCTGTGCTCTGCTCACACAAGCAACACACAGACCTGTAAAGTTGACCTATTCTCACGTCGATAAGTTTGTTAGCGGACGGCTCCGTCATACCCATATTTTGTATCTAAAAACAGGCGTCAGGCGGGACGGAACGATTGTTGCCAATCAAATGGCGTTAATCGCCAGTACGGGTGCCTATGCTACTCATCCCTTGGTCTCTCCCTGTAGTAGCTATTTCCCCGCACTCTCGCTCTACCCTTGCCCAAACATGCGCTATATTGCGGAAATCCTCTATACAAATCTCCCACCTTCAGGAACTACTCATAGTTATAGTATGCCGCAAGAATTTTTCGCGCTCGAATGTCATATGGACGAGGTCGCCAGGCAGATAGGTATGGATGCTTTGGAAATACGACGTAGGAATTGGTTTCAAGCAGGTGACACTCACCTCTGGGTAGGTGGGGCTAGCGGTGAGCAACTTCCAACAGAAAGCTGTGGGCTACCAGAGTGTTTACGAGCCGTAGCAGAGAAGCTAAACTGGAGAGAGAAACGCAGAACCACTCTGCGTTCTGTGAGTGGAGGCTACGAACGCTTCCGCCGTGGCGTAGGGTTGGCTCTTGCTCTAGAGAGCAGTAGAGCGACAAGCACAAGTGGGGCTACCATCAAACTCAATGACGATGGCTCTTTTGATCTTTTCACAGCGCCTTGCGAGAGCGGCTTCAGCACTATTCTAGCCCAAGTGGCCTCAGAGGTATTGAGCGTCCCTCTAGAGGACATCTTGCTCCATCCGATGGATACGAGCAACACACTCTGCGATACAAATAGCCATCTTACCCCGTATAGTGCGCTAGGTGCTGTGAAGAGAGCAGCAGAACAGATGCGCCGCCAGATACTCACTGTAGCTGCACGTATGTTCGACACACTTCCCAACGCCTTAAGACTTGCCGCTGGTATCATCACATCATCCAGTGAACAGATAACTACTGTTGCGCAAGTGGCGGCACACGCTCTCCACATTGAGGGACAACACCTAGTTATAACGGCCTCCTGGAAAGCGCAACAGACCCCAGCCTCCTTTGCTGCGCAAGGGGTCGAAGTCGAGGTAGATACGGAGACTGGCAGTGTACGCGTCCTCAAAGTGGTCACAGCAGTTGATGGAGGTCGCTTTATCAATCCATTACTAGCGGAGGGGCAGATACAGGGTGGCACGACGCAGGCCCTTAGCGCGAGTATATGTGAAGAGCTGATCTACGACCAAAACGGAGTATTGCTCACAGCAGGGCTGGGCAACTATCATATATATAACGCGCTGGACATGGCGGAGATGCAGACCTGCCTAGTAGAGACCGAGGAGACTTCCGTGCCCTTCGGTGCGAAAGTCTTCACTACGGTGCCGCAGAACGCAATAGCGCCAGCGGTGGCCAATGCCGTAGCCGATGCCCTAGGGGTACGTATACGCCAGCTTCCGCTGACGCCGGAGCGCGTGCTGCACGCGCTGCATTCACAGAAGAAATGAGGGTCTGCTAAGTTGTATAAACGTATAAATTAACATCATTGACATGAAGGTGTACTTGTGTTATTCTAGGGATACTCTATTTATTAGAATAATGAGCAATTGTTACATTAGACAAATTATGAGGTAGAACAAGCTGTTGAGGCTTTTTTGGAGTAAAGGAAATCAAGAAGATGCCATTAAAAGAACCTGTGACCATCTTTTATGGCTATGCTCATTCTGATGAAGATACAGAGGTGAAACGGAAACTAGACAAGCACCTCCGTCCTCTGAGTGAACTACCTATTGTTCACTGGGATGACTGTGAAGTCCTGCCTGGGGAAGAATGGGCTATTGAAATTAAGAAAAACTTGAACGCCGCTGATATCATTCTTTTATTGATTAGCTCCGATTTTATGGCCTCGAAATATTGTTGCCAAGAGATGGAGACAGCGTTAGCCAGACACAATAGAGGAGAAGCTCATGTAATTCCTGTCATCCTTCGTCCTGTTGATTGGGACGATGCCCCTTTCAGCAATCTGCAGGCATTGCCTAGAGAAGGTAAAGCCATTACTCGGTGGGATAACAAAGACGACGCGTGTGTGGATGTTAAAAGGGGAATACGCAAGGCAGTTGATGGAGTACAAGGGATACGCCAAGCCAAAAAATATAGGGATAGAGCTAATGAGCAATTTTTACAGGGCCACTATGAAAACGCTATTGAATATTATAATGAAGCTCTTCATGTTTTTCCACAGAACCCTTCTTTTAACCAGAACAAAGCTGGCATACAGCAGGACATAGCTGAGGTGCTACTCAAGCTCAATAAGGCTCAAGAAGCGCTTGAGGCTTATGAGATTGCTATTCAGTTAGATCCAGATAACGTTCTACTCTATAGTAGAAAAGGCGATATTCTCTTCGAGCAAAAACAATTTCCAGAAGCACTTGTTGCCTACGAAATTGCTCTGCGCAAATCTCTCAATGACCCTGCCCTTTATCAGAAGAAAGGTGACACTCTGCTTAATCTTGCACGTTGGCTGGAAGCTATTGATTCATATAAAGATGTGATTAGCAGAATGTTTGCTATCGAAGAAACAACCACCATTGTTCAAGTTTATGCCAATGTGGGTGAAGCTCTTTTCAGAATTGGTAAGCTTGAAGAGGCTCTTGACGCTTTGGCTGTCGCACTTGAAAAAGACGCTAATAGTGCTGAGTTGTGGCGGCGCAAAGGAGAGATCTATTGTGAGTTGGGACACATTGACAAAGCACAAAGCTCGTATGAGCGAGCGATTACTCTGAAACCCGATAATCCTTACTTTCATAAAGAGTATGGGGATATATTTTTTCAGATCGAATGTTTCGCAGAGGCACGAGCACAGTATGATGAAGCTATCCGTCTTAAGCCTGACTTTGGCTATGCATACAAAGGTCGGAGTCAGGCTCTCAATGCTATGGCCAAAGAGGCATACAAAGAAAGTGAACGGCTGGCCCAACTCTCGCAGAAAGATGAAGAGCAATTCAGATGGCTTGAAATCAGACAGGACCAACAGGGCTATGGAAAAGTCAAGGGAATAAGCGGTATATTGCAGCGTGTCACCAGGAAACTTGACTCCACTTGATTCGGCCTTTAGATAGCCTTACTGAACCAATGAAGTGTTAATAGAAAGTTGTATTCGTTTTACAATAAAAACCACATTATTTTAGGTTTTTTCAAAAAAGAGACTGTGATTTAGCCCTTTGTTGGTAGGAGTATTTTATGGCGAAACAAAAACAGTGTAAAACCTGTGGTCTGAAGAATGATGTTGATGCGCTTCTGTGTAGCCGATGTGAGGGTAGATCGTTTGGTTTAATACCATTAATTGGCTCAAGGCATATCCCACCTCGTCCACCAAATAGGGGCGTTGCTTCTCCTATGAATCGGTTGGGTCGCTTTGTGACTACTCATAAAAAAACAACGGGGTTAATCGCCGCGGTGTCTATCATCCTGCTTGTATCAATACTCGCTCTGACAGTTATACTCCCCCTTCTTAGGCAGAAGCTAACTCCCACTCTACCACTGTT
>JAFATZ010000351.1 GCA_019243675.1 Ktedonobacteraceae bacterium
AAACCAGCCTGCCCCTATGCCGAGAATAAGACGACCGCTCGAAATATGATCAACCGTCTTTGCCATATTGGAAAGAAGAGCGGGGTTGCGATAGGTGTTGCAGGTGACCAGACACCCCACTTCTACTCGCTGTGTGCTAGCTGCCATCGCGGCCAGCAGTGTCCAGCCCTCGTAATGATTCCCTTGCGGGTTGCCATACAGCGGAAAAAAGTGGTCCCAGTCCCAGAGCGTATCTACGCCCATCGATTCGAAGCGACGAACAGCTTCTATGTACGATGAATAGGTCGTATGCTGTGGTTGCATTTGTACGCCAACACGGATGCGACGTGTTGAGGAGGATGCTGTCACGAGCGTTTTCCTTTCGATTTTTATAACTATAGAGTTCCTTGTGCATTGTAAGCTAGTTTCTCCCCGTGTTGCAAGTGGGCATGAGTGCTAAGCAACAGGTCACTTGAGCGCACCCACAATCCAGGAGAACAACGGGGGCAGCACGATGGGAAGAAGCGCGGGGAGCAACAAAACTACGACGAAGCGGCCAATCGTTTGGAGTTCTACTGGCCAAGTTGGAAAGCTGTTGTGCAGGAACTCAACGCGTCGTTGCAGTTCGACGAGTCGATCTGTTGTGGCTTTCATCGTCTCCGTGTCTTCATGGGACGAGAGCGTTGTCTGTGACATGAGCTGGTACAGCTCATTGGCCAGGGGGTGTATGACGCTATCGCGAGCCTTGACCATGACGATGTGAGGCAAGATAGCCAGCCGATGAAGATGAGGGGGACCAGGGTGACATAGATCGTGGCGAGTAGGAGGCGCTCAGAAGATGAGAAGAGGCCCACGCTGCCTGAAATAGATCCGGTGTACAGCAGGAGAGCATCCCATAGCAGCATGACGACGCTAACCCAGATGATTCGTCCCAGAGATGTTCTCCTGCGGCATCATTGGAACTGCCGTCCCTCGATAGAGAGCGGCTACTGGAAACCAGATACCTAAACTCGCAAGCTCTACTTCATCGTCGGACCCGAATAAATGCAGTGTCCATTCGTCTCCCGCACGGCGCTGGACCTCGACAGCTTGATATTTGGTAACGATCAGCACATATTCCTGAATGGTGGGGCACGCGTGGTAGAAATTGGCCTTTCTCAGTCTGTCTTTGCCTTCAGTTGAGTCGGAAAGCACTTCGACCACTACACGTGGGGCTTGGACCTGCATCTGTTCGGTTGTCGGCTGATCGCGTGGATCACACGATACCGAGGCGTCAGGATAGGCGTAGCGTGTCTCTGACAGGCGCACGCTTGCGTCAGAATTGTAGGCATAGCATGGTTTGCTTCCTAGCGCGTCCTCAATAGCTCTTACTACGTTGCTGCCAATGCGTGCATGAGCAAGGCTGCCTCCTGACATCAGGTACACCTGACCATCGATATATTCGTACTTCACGTCTGGGTTAGCTCGCTCTAGCTCACGCCATTCGTCTACGCTTATATAGCGTGGTTCTCTATGGGCTACCATGTCAAACCTTCCTGAAAAGGGATAACCAACGAAGGCTTTTTCCTTCTCGTCTGTAGTATATCATTTCAGTACTTTTGCCACCATCTCCAAGATATCATTCAATTCAAATGGCTTCTTGAGGTAGGTAATCTTGCGTTGCTGTATCTTGTTTTCTGGCAGGCTTGCGCTCATGATGATAGTAGGAATATCTTCTAGTCCTTTTATACTGTGAAGCTGATCGTAGAGTTGCAGACCGTTCATGGCTGGTAGGTAGTAGTCAAGCAGGAAGAGATGAGGTTTGATAGTCGTAACTATCTTTAATGCTTGAGACCCGTCACCGACCACAATGACGTTATACGGCATCTCCTCAAAAGTAGACAAGAGAATCTCACCAATATCAGCGTCATCTTCTACTACCAGGATCGTTTTGACTTCTTGTTGTGGTGATTCATGCTCAGCCATGAAAAAACCCTCTCCTTAGGTGTTAGCGGACAGTCAAAAATAGGTATATTATGCTCATTATAGTTTATACGGACAAATGTTGCAGCACGTGTTACGTTTTGGTAGACGTCATGTTTTTGCACAGATGCTCGGTAGAGGACCAATTCTATTGTGCCCTCGTTGGCCACAGCCAGGCACAATGAATTGGGCCCCTACCGCTCCTAATGCAGAAACGTAACGAGGTAGTGGTGATAGGATATGTTTTTGTGACGTACTTATTATGAGAGTTTCCAATCAGTTTATCAACCAAGTCGGAATGTAGAGAAGGCTTTTTTTAATGCAAAAATACCTATCACGGTTTATGCCACGCATACGATTTCTGTGGGGTGCTCTTTCGTTAGCAAGTGCAGTGACATTACTTTTGGTGGCCTGTGCTGGAAGTTCTGGGGTCTCCTCCCCAGCCAGCCCAACGCCATCGCCCACGCCTGTTGCAGTTGTCAACGTGAAAATTGTTGAGAAAAATGGCATGTATGCCTTTGACCCTGG
>JAFATZ010000410.1 GCA_019243675.1 Ktedonobacteraceae bacterium
TCGTCAGTTCGGCGATGGGCAGGCGTATCTGCGCCATCGAGTCGCGTTCGCGCACCGTCACAGTCTGATCCTCAAGTGTCTGGAAGTCGACGGTGACACAATACGGCGTGCCGATCTCGTCCTGACGGCGATAGCGACGACCGATGGCCGCAACATCATCATACTGTGAGACAATCAGGCGCTGCAGCTTCTTGTGGATGTCCCTGGCTGTGGTGACCACTTCCTCCTTGTTCTTTTGCAGCGGCAACACTGCCACTTTGACCGGAGCCAGCATAGGGTGCAGGTGTAGCACTGTGCGCGACTCCTTACCTGCCGGGTCTGGCTCCTCCTCATAGGCATCGAGCAGCAGGTAGAGGAAGGTGCGGTCCACACCACCGGAAGTCTCGACGATCCAGGGGATGTAGCGCTCCTTGGTGATAGGGTCGGTATAGCTCAGGTCTTGGCCGCTGTACTGACTGTGGCGCGAGAGATCCCAGTCCTGTCGCCAATGGATACCCTCCCACTCCTGCCAACCGAGCACCGTTTGATATTCTACGTCGAAAGCCTGCTTGGCATAATGTGCCAGTTCGTCGCTGGCGTGTGCTCGCAAACGAATGCGGTCCTTGTGGTTAATGAGGTTTGTATACCACTCGAAGCGAAACTGCTTCCAATAGTCGAACCAGCGCTGCATCTCACTTGGATGCACGAAGAATTGCAAATCCCACTGCTCGAACTCGCGTTGGCGGAACAGGAAATTGCCCGGCGTCACCTCGTTACGGTAGGCTTTCCCGATTTGGCAGATACCGAACGGAATTTGCATGCGCGAGGACTTGAGCACATTATCGTAGTCTAGATAGATGTTCTGACAAGCTTCGCCGCGCAGGTAGGTTTTCATCCGCTCGCCCTCAACCACGCCCAGGTAGGTCTCCATCAGCAGGTTGAAGGTGCGAGGCTCCGTCAGTTCGCCGCCGCACACGGGGCACTTTCTGTTCTCCCAATTTTCAGGTGGTAGGTGGTCAATGCGGAAACGGCGCTTACATTTTTTGCAGTCCACCAGTCGGTCAACGAAATTCTCAACGTGTCCGCTAGCTTCCCACACACGTGGATGGGTAATAGTTGCACCTTCGATACCGACGACGTTATCGTGGGTCTGCACCATCGACCACCACCAGTAACGGCGGATGTTGTTACGCAATTCTACACCGAGCGGCCCGAAGTCGTAAATGCCAGCTACGCCACCGTAGATCTCAGAGTTGGGGTAGACGAAGCCGCGCCGCTTGCACAGCGACACAATCTTCTCAATTGGAACCAAGGGAGTGTCTTGAACGGTAGGTTTGTCTTCAGTTTGCATCATAAGTGGCCTTCCTTCTCAATAAAAAACCCCCAGGCATCAACATGCCCAGGGACGAATACACACCTGCGTGCTTCTGGGGCAGCTACGACTTACGGTATGATGCGCGGTTCCACCCTGCTTCTTCACTCGATAATGTGAAGCCACTCGTTCTTAGCCAACTCCGAAGCGCCCTTCACCTGCTTCAGACTGCCGACCTCACACTGCGCATCGGCTCGCTGCTGTCCCCCGACAGGTTACTCCTCTTCATCAACGTTGGAATAGGTATTATTTTGTACGGGCCAAGTATACTGGAAATAGAGATAAGATGCAAGTAGTTTGCCACTGCTTTTCCTCTATCTTCTGCGTGCTAGCTTCTGCTAAACAATGGATGGTGTTGGCGAATTGGTTTTCTACACTCATTACATTGCGATGTTCATGCCTACAGTGAGCACGCTTAGCAATTCACCAACAATATCAACGGTACGATGACCTACAAGTATGACAATTTATGTAGTATACAAGAGTCAAATAATTATTATGTGAAGTATATATCTTTTATTTTACAAAATATTAATGATCTATTAATACGCTCTTTATATTGTACAGTTATCGTCGTGAGTGGGGGAAATAGGACAGATACTCCTTCACGTTGATAGAATAACTTTCTTCGTGAGCAAGTTTGTCATCATGTTGCTAGTACTTATGGGGTGTCCATCCCGTCCCCATGCTCGTCACGTGTGATATGTTTCAGGTTGGGTGATTGGCCAACCTGAGTACGAATGAATAGAGAGGATATGTTCTCTCTACTCTCAACAAGTCAAGGAGGATTTTATGGCAAACCTTCTCTCATCCTGCGCCCTCTGGCGTCTCAGACTCGGCCTGTCCAGTCTGTTGCTCGTCCTAGTAGGTACAGTCGCTAGTGGTTTCCTAGCTGTACCAGCGGCACTGGCCAACAATGGCGTGCCAACTCCCGCTCATATCGTGGTCGTTATGGAGGAAAATCACTCCTATAATGAGATCATCGGGTCATCAAGTGCCCCCTACATCAATTCCCTGGCGAACTCTGGAGCATTATTTACCAGCTCTTTCGCTATCACACACCCAAGTGAGCCAAACTATCTGGCAATCTTCTCTGGCTCGACGCAAGGCATCACGGATGATTCGTGCCCACATACTTTCTCAGGGCCAGACCTGGGTGGAGAACTGATTGCGGCTGGCAAGACCTTTGGCGGCTACTCGGAAAATATGCCCAACGTTGGTTTTACCGGATGCCTCTATCCCAAAGGGAATAAGGCACTGTATTACCGTAAGCATAATCCCTGGGTAAACTTCACGGATGTCCCATCCGGTGATAACCTGCCCTTCTCCAGCTTCCCCACCAATTATAGTTCGTTGCCAACCATCTCCTTTGTTGTACCTAACATCAATAATGATATGCACAATGGCACCATCCAACAGGGCGATAGCTGGCTCCAGTCGAACATCAATCCTTATGTTCAGTGGGCAAAGACCAACAATAGTTTGCTGATTGTGACATGGGACGAGGATGATGGTACGCAGAATAACCAGATTCCTACCATTTTTGTCGGTCCTATGGTCAAGGTCGGTCATTATAGCGAAACTATTAATCACTATAATATCCTGCGTACTCTAGAGGATGCGTATGGGCTACCCTACGCTCACAATAGTGCTACGGCTACTCCGATCACCGACTGCTGGGTCTAAGTCGTCGTTGCAACCTCTTCTTCGTTCAGCCTAGGCAGACTCAATTGATCCCTCTTCGGTCAAGTTGGCAGAGAAGCATGAAACAAGTTCATGATGCCGATGACTTGTAGGAAGCCTGCTCATAAGCTGGAGATAATGACTGTAAGGGCACATGTGGGATGCTGTAGACAGCCCCATATGTGCCCTCACAAAAGTAAGCAGCCGGAGGTGGCAAGG
>JAFATZ010000457.1 GCA_019243675.1 Ktedonobacteraceae bacterium
AGCAGAGATGCCTGCCTTTGCAGCGGGTACCAACGCCCTCATCGACATCCTGGTAGAGCACACTCAAGCTGGTGCCACCACAATCATCGGTGGAGGTGACTCAGCCGCTGCCGTTGAACACGCTGGTGCTGCCGATAAAATGACGCATGTATCCACTGGTGGAGGAGCCTCGCTGGAGTTTCTTGAAGGTCGCACACTACCAGGCGTTGGCGCGCTTCATGACAAGGAGTAACGTATGATATCCTCTCGCTCCGTTATCATAGCGGGTAACTGGAAGATGAACTACGGTCCTAAAGCCGCCTCTCATTTTGCTATGGAGATAGTGCCTAAACTTGGACAGCTTACACGCCAAAACCCGGGTCTTTTGTGCATCCTATGTCCGCCAGCTATCTCGCTAAGTCCGGTGCGAGAGGTGATGGATACGATGCCCTCACCACGCTTAGAGCTAGGCGCGCAAAACATGTATTTTGAGGAAAAAGGCGCATTTACGGGTGAAATCTCTCCCATTATGGTGCGCGAATTGTGTACCACCGTTATTCTTGGCCATTCCGAGCGCCGTATGTATTTTGGCGAAAGCAATGAGCTGGTCCATAAAAAGACGTTGGCTGCACTTACGTACGGATTGCGCCCGATTGTGTGCATTGGTGAAAACGAAGCACAGCATCAAGCTGGCCAGACGGAACAGGTCATTCACACGCAAGTACAGGGGAGTCTGGCACATCTTCCTACTGAACTCGCTAAAGATGTCGTTATCGCCTACGAACCCATCTGGGCGATAGGTACAGGCAAAGCAGCGACGGGGAAAGATGCTGGAAAAGTGGCAAGCCTTATTCGACAGTTATACGGTACCATGTATGGTGACGAATCCGCTGTTGCACTCCATATTCTTTATGGCGGGAGCACCACATCTGAGAACTGCCACCACTTCTTCTCGCATCCTGATATTGATGGTGCCCTCATCGGGGGAGCAAGCATCAAGCATGATTTCGTAGAGATTGCACGCAAAGCAAACACAATGGTATAGCACAAAAAAATAAAAGGGGCCAGCCTCGCTGGTCCCTTTATTTTTAGTCCAGGTAATCTTTTAGTTTACGGCTACGACTCGGATGGCGTAGCTTACGCAATGCCTTGGCCTCAATTTGGCGAATGCGCTCACGGGTGACATGAAACTCTTTGCCCACCTCTTCCAGTGTGCGACTACGCCCATCATCCAGACCGAAGCGGAGCTGGAGCACCTTGCGCTCACGCTCGGTCAGGCTATCCAATACATCCTCAACTTGTTCTTTGAGCAACTGATGACTGGCTGCATCGGCGGGTGCCAATGCAGTGTGATCCTCGATGAAATCGCCAAGATGGCTATCGTCTTCCTCGCCAATTGGCGTCTCCAGGCTCACCGGTTCCTGGCTTACCTTGATAATCTCGCGCACCTTCTCCGGAGTGATCTCCATCTGAGCGGCAATCTCTTCTGAGGTAGGCTCGCGCCCAAGGTCCTGCAGGAGACGGCGACTGATGCGGATTAGGCGGTTGATCGTCTCGACCATATGTACCGGAATGCGGATGGTGCGGGCTTGATCAGCGATAGCGCGAGTAATCGCCTGACGAATCCACCAAGTAGCGTACGTACTGAACTTATAGCCCTTGGTATAGTCGAACTTCTCAACAGCACGGATCAGCCCAATATTACCCTCCTGGATGAGATCCAGCAGACTCATACCCCTACCAATGTACTTCTTGGCAACACTCACGACTAGGCGTAAATTAGCCTCAGTAAGGCGGCGCTGTGCTTCTTCACCATCTTCGATAGAGCGTCGGTTGTAGGGTATCTTCAGATGCTCTGCCTTGTAGCGCTCTGCCTTACCACGCTCCATGAACTGCGCCAGTCGAACCTCTTCCTCCGCAGACAGCAGGGGAACCCGTCCAATTTCACGAAGGTACATGCGTACAGGATCATCGAGACTGCTCTCTATATCAGCAATACCCAAGTTATCTTGCAGCTCATCCCATTTGGCTCCTGCTATAACATCGACCACATCTTCAGGGCCTGGCTCCCAATCGGGTGGCGGCTCTCTTGTTGAATCCAAGGTATCCATAGGCTCTTCGTCCTGCAGCTTGAACAGGTCAAATGGCTCGCTCTCCCCGATAGGAGTTACTATACTTCCAGCGGCGGCAGCATGAGCATGATGACCTACATCACCAATATTAAAGACGTTTTCCGTAGCATTTAATTCATCACCAAACTGCTCAAGTGAGAACGTGTCTCGCAACGGTTCCACACTTACTACTTGCTCGCTGTGTACTCGATCAATCACATCTTGTTCCCTATTCACCATTCTGGCATCCCCCTTCAGAAAACAGGCTTATGATGATAAAGGTATATTAGGAAAAATCCTGTCCCCTGTTCAGATCAGGTAAAAATGATACCGTTAAACACCACACACCCCATCTACCCAAGAAACATCTCATAGGGCTTCTAGCCTTGCAGATGCGTTACGGTGTCGATTGTTCGTATCTGTCTTTGGATAGCGAACAGTTGACTCCGCAGCTTTTTGCACGAAGCTACGTCAGCAGTCTCTTCGGCTTCGTGCAAAAGATATTTAAGTTCTGTATTCAGTTGTAGCAGTCGTGTGCGCTTGAGTCGCGTGGCACACTGAACGGCTTCTTTGACCAATGCCGTTCCGTCTTTTTGAGAGTTCGACCCAACACATTCCTGTGCTCTGGCTACTGTTGCCAACAACACAGAAGGCACGATCCGCTCTATGGATAGAGGTAAGGGGGAAGAACCACGTTGATACACAGAGTTGAGAATGCGGTACAACTCTCGCGTGTCTGTCCCGGCAAAGTCACCATCATTTATTATATCACAAACATGCAGACTAAGCTCAGGATTTTGCAAGAGCAAACCAATCAGGTAGTCCTCCCATTGTATCTTATCGTTTCTACTTCTGTCAAGTCTCTCTTCTGGTACTTTTGGACTTGCAGACGTTACGAACTCTTCCCCCTGGAGGTCACGCGCCCACTCAGGTTCATCCTGCGCCTTCACTTGCTTTCGCGTCTGAGTTTGTTGACCTGTCGATGCTGAGAACACCGCTGTGACACCGATTGCCTTCTGGTTAAGCAGCACACGCTGCAACTCAGCGTATAAACTTCGCTCGTCAATACTAATCATTGTGGCAAGTTTACGCATGTAGGCATCTCGTTTGATGCGACCAGTAATCATGCCTATTACTGGTAATAGCCGCTTTGCGGCTACCGTTTTTCCCATTGGTGCTTTCAGATCAAGATCAGCCGTTTTCACGGCAAAGTAGTAGTCGATGAGAGCCAAGGGATGTGTTACAGCATACAGCCATGCTTCAAAGTCCCGCCTGATAAGCTCGTCTGGATCCTCGCCTATCGGCAACTGTAGTACATTGATTTCTGCGTCTACCTGCTCTTCCAGACGGATTAGGCCACGTGGCTGCTGTTTGCGACCCGGTGACATTCCGTTTGAGAGTGGTACTGGTATAACGGTACGATCAAACGTTTTTAGAGCCTCTTGAATGCCATGCTCTGTTGCTGCGCTCCCCGCTGCATCTGGATCAAGCGCGAGGGTGACCTGTTTGGTGAGTTTTTTCAATTGTTGAATGTGCTTTTCAGTGATTGCACTACCAATACAAGCTACTGTTTGTTTCGTACCGTATTGATGCGCAATAATAGCATCTACATACCCTTCTACAATAACAACCTGTTTAGCCAACTTTATTGCATCTCGTGCCATATCTATGGCATACAGTACACTATGTTTTTCAAACAACGCTGTTTGTGGCGAATTCAAGTACTTTGGTTTACCATCGCTCATAGCACGACCACCAAAGCCTATCAATCGGCCACGTATATCACGGATAGGAAAGATTATGCGATTTCTAAAGTAGTCATATACACTGCCATCTCTACTCACTACACTCTCTGTATTCTCTCTTTCTCTAGCTAGCCCTCCTATTACTAGTTCACGCTCGCTATAGCCCTGGCTTAACAGATAGTGCGAGAGACTGTCCCACTGGTCCGGGGCATAACCCAGTCCAAAGGAAATCACCGAGTCCGATGAGATGCCTCGGCTCTGTACGTATTCCCTTGCCGCTGCAGCTTCTTTCGAACGTAGCAACATCTGGTGAAACCAGAGTTGCGCATCTTCGTTAAGCTTACGCAGGCGCTCTTTAAGAGCGCTTGCCTCACGCTCTT
This sequence comes from Ktedonobacteraceae bacterium, assembly GCA_019243675.1. Lineage (GTDB taxonomy): Bacteria > Chloroflexota > Ktedonobacteria > Ktedonobacterales > Ktedonobacteraceae > JAFATZ01. The sequence continues at coordinate 4,216 of JAFATZ010000457.1, forward strand.
CTTCGGAACCACGACCAGCGTGCCCTTCTACGGAGACGCCAGCCTTTTGCGCTAGATACGCCAGAGTCTCTTTGAATTCCAAACCCTGGTGTTTCTGCACGAAAGAGAAGATATCCCCGCCTTCGTTACAGCCGAAACAGCGCCAAGTCTGTGTCTCAGGGAACACAAAGAACGACGGAGTACGCTCATTATGGAAAGGACACGACCCTTTAAGCGACTTTCCCGACTTCTGTAAGACAACAACCTGACCTACCTCTTCCACTATATCCACTTTGGATTTAATTGTATCAATGATGGATGTCACGTTATTTATCTCAAGACATACCACACGCTACTAAGGATAGATCAGTTTGGCTTATATCACATACAACGAGCGGTATTATAGAAAGTCGCGCTACCTGTACAAATGCCGTGGAATGATAGTATACACTATACCATTTGTACTATGCATCTTTCCCCTGCTTGGTCATACAGTTGCTTACAACTATATACGTTTCAGCTTAGGACAAGGATGTGCATAGCCTATTGAGGCCATCTTCACAAACTTCACTTTTCCCGTCTGACTTATCCACTTATCCACAGCGCCTAATTACTATGATGTTTATATAATATATTATGAAGATATAAATATCGTAGTAGTAGGGGCTGTGGATAAGTGGATAACTCTACCCCTCTCCAGAATAAGTCTCCTGTAGGATAATCGTTCCTCCCTCTTCTAGAGACATTTTATGGCCTGTGGATAAGTTATCCACAATGGAAAATAAGCTCCTAGAACATGTGGACAAAGAGGAAAAAGCGGTGGATAAGTATGGGATAAGTTGCATCGTTACACGACTATTCTCTTTTCCTGTGGATAACTTATCCACAGGAAAAGTGGATAAAAAAGAAGAGTATCCACAGCTTCTTTTCTATGTGGATAAGTTATCCACAAGCTTTGTGGATAAAGTGGCAGGAACTAATATAAGTATATTACTATTATATCACGCCAATAGATCACACCGAGAATGTGAATGACTTATGCAAAGATATTGTGAATAAGAATTGTAATCTCTACAAAAAAACAACTTTTACACAATCTGGCATAGTTGTCCACAATTTTTAGCACTTTATCCACTATCATGGATATTCTCTAAGTAATCTATTGC
>JAFATZ010000423.1 GCA_019243675.1 Ktedonobacteraceae bacterium
GATGACGAGGGTGTACTGGCCGAGACCCCAGGCGGCAGTAAAGATCAGCACTTTGCTCCAGAAACCAGCCATGGGCGGAATACCGCCAAGCGAGAGCAGACAGACCGCCGTTCCTGCACTCAACAATGGCGCACGTCGCCCGAGACCCCGAAAGTCTTCGATTTTCTCACCGCCTGTGAGGTTGGCAAGGGCAATGATGCCCGAGAAGGCTCCCAGGTTAGTGATGACGTAGATCAGGATGTAGAACAGCACAGCCGCGTTACCAGCCGAGCTGTTGCTGGCAAAGCTAGCTACGAAGCCGACCAGAATGTAACCTGCCTGTGCAATGCTGGAATAGGCCATCATGCGTTTGACATTCGATTGCACTGCGGCAACGAAATTACCCAGCGTCATAGTGAGCACGGCAACTATTGAGATCACTATCACCAGGGGAGTTAGGTTCGCGGCTCCCAGACCTCCATCAATGAAGATACGGATAAGTGCGGCGAAGCCTGCCGCCTTGGAGCCGACAGAGAAGAACGCCGTTGCTGGTGTGGGTGAGCCTTCATAGATATCAGGTGCCCACATATGGAAGGGCACCGCCGAAATCTTGAAGCCAAAACCTGCCAGAATGAGCAGACCAGCCAGCAATTCGAGTAGATTACCTTGCAACGAGATAGACACGTTGTCGCCAGTCTGAATGCCGTTCTTGATCAGCGTAGCGATACCCATTAGATCGGTTGTACCGGTTAGACCATATAGTAACGCGAAGCCATAAAGCAGAATAGCCGAAGACATCGCTCCTAGCAATACATACTTAACAGCCGCCTCGGCTGATCTTTCACTCGTGCGAATGAGACCAGCCATGATATAGAGCGGAATACTGGTCAGCTCGAACGAGATATAGATTGAAATCAATTCGGTAGTGCTTGCCAGCAGCATCATGCCCGTCACCGATAAGAGCAGAAGCGTGTAGAATTCCCCATCGGCCCGCACGTATTTTGCTACATAGTCATAGGATGCCAGTATCATCACTGCGGCAATGATCAGGAAGATAAGTTTAAAGAAGAGCGCATAGCGATCCACCGTGAGCATATTGAAGAATGCATGGTGTGCCACCGAAGGATCGAGTGTGAGCACCTGCAACAGAGTAAGAAATGCAGGTACAATCAGGCCAACAAGTGCCACCGCGACGACGACAACGCGTCGTTTGGTGATGAAGTCAACCGTCATAACCAGCAGCGCCAGCAGCGTCAAGCTCAGCTCTGGCGCTAGAAGGAAGAGGTCAGCTAGCTTAAATCCAGACATAAGAAACTCCTAGGTTACTGCATATAACGCATATGTACAGTAATCCTTACTTTATCATTGCGGTAGCGGTATGTAAGAGTTGGCCCAGGCTCGGTGTAATCACATCGATCAAAGGTTTCGGATAGATGCCCACGAGCACAATCAGCGCCGCGAGAGCAAAGAGTGGAACCAATTCGCGCAGATTGGCGTCCCCTAGTCCATTCCATTTTGCATTGAACGGGTCATAGAAGACACGCTTGAGCATCCACAATAGGTAGGCAGCAGTCAAAATCATAGTAAAGACCGAGATGGTAGTAATCACATTGAGTTCCTGGAAACTCCCCGTAAAGGTCATATATTCAGCGACGAAGCCTGCTAGCCCTGGTAGGCCAAGAGAAGCCAGTGCGGCAAAGGTGAACAATGTTGCCAGCAGAGGCATCTTCTTAGCGATACCACCAAAGACGGCAATATCGCGTGTATGGGCATGGTCGGAGATAACGCCGACACAGAAGAACAACAAGCCCGTGATGATACCGTGACTAAACATCTGAATAGTGGCACCCGTCAACGCTGCTGTGCGGAAGGCGATGCTGCCACTGCTAGCCGCCGCCGCCACACCTAGCAGAATGATACCCATATGGCTGACGCTGGAGTAGGCGATCAATCTCTTCATATCCGTTTGTACCAGACAGATACCTGCGCCGTAGATGATATTGATCACGGCCAGCACAGCCAGCGGACCTGCAAAGTCGTGTACACCCATCGGCAACAGTGTGAAGCAGACGCGAATAAGTCCATAGGCACCCATCTTGAGCAATACGCCCGCCAGAATCACGCTCACTTCGGTGGGTGCGTCGGTGTGTGCATCGGGCAGCCACGTGTGTAGCGGGAACATAGGAATCTTTACGGCAAAGGCAGTATAGATGAGCAAGAAAGTAATGAGCTGCAAGCCAGCCGTAGCGCCAAGGATGGGGATGTTCACGACACCATTGAACATGTGCTCAGTTAAGGCGAAGTAGGGCATGCTGGCCGTTGCAGCGTTGTGGTGGCTGATATTGGTGAAGTAGAGCAACAGGATACCAGCCAGCATGAAAATACTGCCGAAGAACGTGTACAGCAGGAATTTCCACGCCGAGTAGATGCGCCCAGGGACGCCATGCTTCATAGTGTCGTAGCCCCAAATACCAATCAGCAGAAACATAGGAGCCAATTCAAGCTCCCAGAACAGGAAGAAGAGCAACAGGTCGAGTGACAGAAAGACACCCATTACTGCTGCCTCAAGCAGCAAAAGCAATCCTAAATACTCTTTGACGCGTATCTTCTGCCAACCACCAATGACGCTTAGCATGCTGAGCAAAGCATTGAGCACGACCAGGGGAAGGCTCAAGCCATCGACACCCAGGAAGTAATCGATCTTAAACGGAATAGAACCCGCGTTGAAGTCAATCCACGGCGTGTGAATAGAGTCGGGCAGATGTGTCAGGTCGCCGAAACCTTGGCCAGCGGCAAGGATGCGGAAAAAGATTACCAGCGAGAGTGCCAAAGCAGCAGCGGAAAAGAGCAGTGCCATCCAGCGCGCCGTTCTCGCAGGAGTTGCAAGGACCACTAGCGCACCGATCACAGGTAGCAGGATAATCCAGGTAAGATCACTTGCCAGTATGTTCATAAATTCCTCATCCTACTTTCCGACTCCAAATGTGACCAGTGCAAAGACGAGTACCGCCAGCACCGCAACGCCGCCAAAGAAGCCGATCATATATGATTGTACACGTCCCGTCTCTACATAGCGTCCATCACGTCCAAGCAGTAGAGCTAGACGCGCTACACCGTTGACTATGCCATCTACAACGTAGGTATCGAATGCCTGCTCAATGTGTGAGATACCGAGCACCACGTAGCGTATAAGCAGATCATAAAGCTCGTTTATGTAGTAGGCATGGTATAGAAAGTTGTGTGTGGCGCGCAGCAAGGCATTGTTTTGCACAAAGGCGTGTAACTTTGCAGCGTCAACACGGCAGTACAGGGTATAGGCTACCGCCAGACCAGCGAGTGCCACGACAACGCCGATCCAGGTTTTTGCATCACTCAGGATAGTGCTTAAATTCAGCACCGGAGCTCCTGGCTGGATATAGTCAAAGAAACCGAACCAGTAACCCGCGATAACCGAGGGAATAGCTAAGAGAATGAGTGGCAGTGTGATGGTGATGGGAGATTCGTGTGGCTGGCCTTCGCCGCGATAAGGACCGCCCCATAAGCCACCGAAGCTGCCACCTTTGCCCCCGAAGGCCAGAATATAGGCTCGTAACATATAGAAAGCAGTCAAGCCAGCAGTACCCAGTGTAATGATGTAAAGTCCCCAATCGCTGCGTTCGGCTGTCAGGTTAATGATAGTGTCTTTACTGAAGAAGCCTGCAAAGAAGGGGAAGCCCGAGATGGAGAGCGTCGCGATCAACCACGTAATGGCGGTAATCGGCATCTTAGGTCCGAGGCCCCCCATCAAACGCATATCCTGCACCTCGCGGTGAGTGGCATGGTGTAGTGAATGCAGTACGCTGCCAGCACCCAGGAAGAGCAGAGCTTTAAAGAATGCATGAGTAAACAGATGGAACATACCAAGGCCAGGTCCGTACTCCGAACCAGCAACGCCCAGACCAACGAACATATAGCCAAGCTGGCTGATGGTTGAGTAAGCCAGCACACGCTTAAAATCGGACTGTACAAGCGCGACTGTGGCGGCAAAGAGGGCCGTAATCGCACCTACCCAGGCTACTGTGCCAAATGCTGCCGGGCCAGCCGCCACATAGAGCGGAAATGTGCGCGCAATCATGTAGACACCTGCGGCAACCATCGTTGCGGCATGGATAAGTGCGCTGACAGGAGTTGGACCTTCCATAGCTGAAGGCAACCACACGTGCAACGGAACCTGAGCTGACTTACCGATAGCGCCACAGAAAACGAGGATCATAGCTACAGTCAGCAAATTCTTATCTATGTGCGTGACTGCTGTGGAAAGTTGGGCGAAGCTGAATGTGCCTGTGTTGGCAAACAAGATCATGATGCCAATGATGAAGCCAACGTCGCCAACACGGTTAGCCACAAATGCCTGTAGCGCAGCGCTAGAGGGCGAAGGACGCAGCTCGGCTGGTTTGGCACGCTTGTTGATCCAGAAGCCAATGAGCAGGTACGAGCTAAGACCGACTAGTTCCCATCCCACGAAGATAACCAGAAAGTTCTCGGCGAAGACAATCACCAGCATAGAGAAGGTGAAGAGCGTGAGATAGGCAAAGAAGCGAGCATAGCCTGCCGAGTCTTCCATGTAGCCTTGTGAGTAGAAGTAAACCAGCAGCGAGACCGTCGTTACCACCACCATCATGGCTAGCGCCAAGGTATCAAGATGGAAGATGATGCTGTAGCTGGCAACTCCTCCTGGCTGCACGAACCAATCGTAGTGCAGAACATCAATGCCGCCAGCGGGTAGAGATTGCCGATTAAACACCGAAGTAAGCAACATGATCCACGAGTAGATGCAGGCTAAGGCCATAATGCCGATGGCAACGTAGCCACTAGCAATGGCACCTGCAGAGAGGCGTGGTACCTTGGGGTCATCATCGTCATCTTCGCCGTGTTCACCGTAGTCTTCGCCTTCAGAGCCGTGAGCTTCAACTGCGTGCTCCTCCGCGTGCGTTGTAGTAGCGGCTATGTGTGGGCGGCTGAGCAGGTCCCAGACACGCGTGCCGAACACAATAACTACAAACGAGAGCAGGGGTGCTAGCAGGACTGCCCATGCATATTGATACAATGCCATTGCAATCACCATTTCATTATGTCTATCTCGCCAACATCTACCGTTTCGCGCTTACGGTAGATGGCGATAATCATCGCGAGGGCTACCGCAGCCTCGGCAGCAGCGACAGTGATGATGAAGATAGCGAAGATTTGCCCAGTCAAGTAGGTAGAGTAAGGCTTCACATGGTTGAAGAAGGAAAACCCTATCATCGTCACATTGACAGCATTAAGCATGATTTCAATACCCATCAACACAGCGATAGCGTTGCGCTTAGAGATAGCTCCATAGAGGCCGATACAGAACAGTATTGCTCCCAAAATCAGAAAATGATTAAGTGTGAGTCCCACGCGGCTAATCCTCCCTGCCGATTACAATAGCCCCAATAATCGCAACCAGCAACACGAGCGAAGCGATTTCAAATGGTAGGACGAAACTATACTGTGTGGGGCTGTACAGCAGTTGCCCGATACGCACAACGTTATTGATACCGGCTGGCAACTGGCCACTATCGCTGCCTACAGTGGCTACGGCATGGGGGCTAGTAGTGGCAGCATAGATAATACTTACCCCTAGCAGGGTACAGATAACAAGGGCAATCCACCACTGCTTGTTCGTAGGATTCGTTCGACTCTGTTGTCCGGTGATACGCGTTAACATAAGCGCGAACAGAATAAGAATGGTTACCGCGCCAGCATAGATAAGAATTTGTACAATAGCGATGAACTCGGCATCGAGTAGCACATAGATACCAGCAGCCATCGCAAACAACAGAATTAACGCTACTGCGCTATGTACGATGTTGCGAAGACCTACCACCATCAAGGCCGACCCTACCAGGATCACAGCAATGATCCAAAAAATGAGGGTGGCTAAGTCCATAAAAACGTACCTCCAATTAGTAGGTGGCACCCTAGAGGCCCTGCAAGGCCCCTGGCGGGGCGCGAATTGCGCCTGCATACATGTATTCCATTTGCCATTTTAACAAAACATGCTACATATGACAAGGGTAACTATGTTAAAATCAGGACTGAGGAAACCCTGTGTTAAAAGTTCAAACAACGTGCGAAAAGAAACAATGCGAGTACAATAGTCCTCTCTGTTTGCAGTGCAAGCAACTTTTAAGTAATCTTGGCCGTTATACCTAATGTAGGCTATTATAAGCGAGCTTCTCTATGCTATAATTATTGCTGAAGTTGTAACATCTTCTTGGACATATGTGTATCAATACAAATGAAGGGGGGCAGAGGTAATGAGTATAACACAAGTAATGGAAGAGCAAAGTCCCTCTCAGGACTTGCACTGTGAAAATTGCACTGCCGTTTTACCTTCTCGTGCTGCATTTTGTGGCGTTTGTGGCGAGCGCCTCAATAGAACCGAGAGTGTGCTATCGCAAGATGCCCTTGATGTTGCCGAACAATATCGTATCACGAGATTGATACGTCGCAGTCCCTCTATTCAACTTTTTCTCGCCGCCGATAATCAGCATCAGCGACCTGTTGCTATTCGTGACATCGATATAAGCGAACTGGACGATGAGGCTAAGACACGGGTTATTGATGCATCGCTGCAGGAGTATGACTTGCTGCGCTATCATAGGGTAGACAATGTGATGCCGGTCATTGATCTACGCTACTTGCAGGGTCATCTCTTTCTGGTAATGGCTTGGCCCTTTCAGACTACGGGTCATGGCGATGAAGAGCAGTCACAGTTGCACCTCTATACACTGCAAGACCTGCTGCAAAGTAATAGAGAGCTTCCTAGCGAACTCACGGCAATCTCCTGGATATACCAGTCCTGCCTTGCAGTAGAACGTTTGCATCAACAACAGATCATTCTAGCACAGCTCGACCCATATACTATCGTAGTGAGCGAGAGCCGCTATCGTGGAGCTCCTGCTCTTATGGTCTCTTGGGTGCTACCTTCTATACGCGATCTTCTGCCCACAGACTCGACAGGTACACATGCCACCTATTTTACTGCTCCCGAGGTGGTTTCAGGAACGAGAGAAGCACGCTCAGATGTTTATAGTCTCGGCGCTATTCTCTATCTGTTACTGACAGGCAAAGTTCCCGATATACCAACGCTAGACCCTCCGTACTCTCTTGTTGCTCCGCATGAGCTTAATCCAGCCATTGGTGATGGTCTCGAAGAGATAATCCTGCGTGCCTTAGCTTTCGAGCCTGCCAACCGCTTCCAAAGCGCTGAAGAGATGGCGACGGCGCTACAGAGCTTGCATAGCGGTGTCAACTTAGCACAGATAGATCAGGAACAGGAGGTGGCCTCCTCTTCAGAGGAATCACCCCTCACCAAGCGCATACAGCCACCTCTAGATGATCGAGAGGACGTCACGGTCTCGATTGTCCCACTTCAATCGAGCCTAGCACAGTGGTATCTAGCAGGGGTACAAACAGAGAATCTAGGAAACCAGGACGACGAAGTAGCGCAAAGCAACGTGCCTTCGGCGGATACAGCCACAGCAGGAGAAGATGTCGAGGAAAAGGCCACCGAGCAAGAGCCGCTACCACAGCCTATGCCACGCGTCACAAAAGTGCCAGCCGTAGGCACTCCAGAGGTACCTCTGCTAGAACGTGTCAAACAGCAAATTACTGGCGTGTTACCCGTATTGCCTCGATCAAAGGCGCAAAATACTGCTCCCTCTCCATCTGAGGCTACACAGCCAGAAGCCACGGCCAAGACAGCAGTACCTTCAGAGAGTAAATTTTCCTTCTTCAAACAGCTCCAGCACTTCGTTTTAGGCGAACAACAACATAGCACGACAGCAGCAGCCGTAATCGAAGCTCCACTGCGCGTCCAGCCTCATCAGGAATATGTACTGCGTGTCCATCTAACAGGGCGGGATGAACCTGCCTATGCAAGAAAAGGAGCGCCACTTGCTGGATTAAGTGCTCTTGTTCGTGGAGAGCTTGTTCACATAGAGGTACGCTCAGCGCTCTACCAGAACTATGCATACATCGTGCAACAGGTTGACGTCCACATTCCCCTGCGTGACTATACAGCAGAGATAACCATTCCAATGCAACCACTCACTACCGGCTCTGGCGGGCGACGTGAACGCTTGCATATTTTCTTCACCGACGAAATGCGCCACCCCCTCTACGAGAAGCCATTCGCGGTTGAAATCTTCGTCTCGCACCTTGTACAAAGCGGGCGCGAAGGACATAATGTGCTCACTATCCCGTTTTAGCACGTCTTTGAACTGAGACTGGTTGCCCAGCCCACCCAGAAAACGAGAGAAGAACGTCGGGGGGCGGTTGGCAACTGTCAGCAGAATGAGAATGCCGTATTGCCACTGCACCCATGTAGGATGCATCATAAAAAGATCGCTATCCTAAACAAAGAGAAGGTATAAGTATGGGGCAATTCGTTGAACGCCAAGTGCCTCCAGCAAGCGACCTGTACAATATAGACTCGCTCCTCAGTGAAGAGGAGCGCATGGTACGCGATACTGTACATAAGTTCGTGCAAGAGCGTGTCTTGCCTATTATCAGTGGACACTTCGAGGCAGGCACCTTTCCGCGTGAGCTTGTTCCTGAGATCGCTGAGCTTGGCTTGCTAGGCATGCATCTCGCGGGCTACGGTTGTTCTGGGTTGAGCGCAGTTTGCTACGGTTTGGCTTGTCAGGAGCTAGAGGCTGGCGATAGTGGTCTACGTTCGTTTGTCTCTGTGCAGGGGTCGCTGGCGATGTTTCCTATCCTCGCCTTTGGTTCAGAGGAGCAAAAGCAACGCTGGTTGCCAGCTATGGCACGCGGCGAGGTGATAGGCTGCTTTGGCCTGACCGAGCCTGATTTTGGCAGCGATGCAGGCGGTATGCGCACCTCGGCGCAACGCGATGGTGCATACTATGTATTGAATGGCACGAAGATGTGGATTACCAACGGCAGTATCGCCGATGTAGCCGTTGTATGGGCACGCGCTGAGGAGGGTATTCGTGGTTTTCTTGTTGAGTGCGGTACACCTGGCTTTACGACGAGCGATATCCATCATAAGCTCTCGCTGCGCGCCTCTATCACCTCGGAATTGCATTTTGCAGATTGCCGTATTCCCGCCGCCAATATGTTGCCCAACGTTCGTGGTATGCGCGGTCCTCTTTCCTGCCTAGACGAAGCTCGCTACGGCATCGCCTGGGGAGCAACGGGCGCTGCTCGCACCTGCTTAGTGGTAGCGCTCGATTATGCTAAATCGCGCATTCAGTTCAAGAAACCTATCGCCAGCTTCCAACTTGTACAGCAGAAGTTGACCATGATGGCAACCGAACTAACCAAGGCACAACTACTGGCTCTACAGCTTGGGCGACTCAAGGACCAGGGACTCCTACATCCCGTGCAGATTTCTCTAGCGAAGCGCAATAATGTACGCGAAGCGCTCGAAACGGCACGTACTGCGCGCACAATCCTCGGTGCAAATGGCATCACACTAGAATATCCCATCAGCCGCCACATGAACAACCTGGAGTCGGTGTTTACCTACGAGGGTACCGACGACATTCATACCCTTATCATTGGCCAGGCTCTGACAGGCATAAACGCTTTGTCCTCTTAGCACACTGCCTGATCTGGCCCCAGATTTCCACTGTAGTCGCTAATCCTCCAACTATTTGAGGCATCCTGGTTTTGCTGAAGCGTGAGGCGCAACTGATAAGGTTTAGAGAGCTTGCCACGGGTGAGTGTGAAACCATAGCTCTGACTATTGCTCTGATTTACTGCACTGCCACTCGTTTCTCCATAGTTGCCGATTTGACCATAACAGCGATCAGCATTTTGCGCCTGCTGAGCAAATTCGGCGGGCGACAGTTGCAAAGTGAGAGGAACGCCAAGGTCTTTATATGCCTGATCGTAGTCTTGACGGGAAAGGGAAGCGAGAAAGTCATTAGCTACAAGGGCTGGAGCATTACTTACACTGAGTCCATTTGCATAATTGATAACGGCATAACCGATGCCCCAAGCCAATAATGCGCATACCACAAATATAGCAAGTAGCGTGACAAGACTACGTGGTCTCAAATTGCGCCGCGCAGGTACTTGGCGTGATGGACGATCAATCCGCTGAGGTTCAGGACGCGCTACCTTGGGTACATACGGTCGCTCTACTTTAGGCGTGGAAGGAGGACGGTCAACACGAACCATGCCTGGAGGACGCGACGGAATAGGACGGTGCTCGCCTGTACCGTTGAGCGACGCACGATACACTCCAAAGGGAGTCTCCTCAGAGTCATCACTTGAGCCATGTCGTCTTTCCATACCAAATCCTTCCCGATACATCGTTTCCGGTAGGGGTCCAATTCATTGTACCCCACAATTCATTGTGCCCCCACCGATCTAGACACCTAGTAGAATAGCACCTGCAAGTTGAGCATGGGCGCGCTGTAATTGTTCTTGTGCTTGCTTGGCCTGTGAACGGGTGGTACGACCTGATACGATAGTCAAAAAGGTTTGTGCTACAACCGTAGCAATAACCACTGCATCTATACTGCCTAATACCGGAGCACTGTGAAAGATGATGATACCCGACTTGCCCTCCGTCTCGGCCACCATCTGACAGAAAGAGGTCACCACCTCTTCCAACCTGCTAGAGAGCAACAAAGGTGTGCTAGACGAGGGAGTACTACCCGCAGAGAGTAAGCGCAACCCTGGTACAGGAGTAAGCTGAAGCCGAGATGCTGTAGCCTGTGACGTTATGGTCGTCATCGACAATAGATCGCTCAAGCCCGTGTCGTTACTCAGACCAAAACGCTGATGAAGACTAGGTGTATGGAGGTCAGCATCAACGAGAACAGCAGGTGTGCCACTTTGTGCTGCTGCAGTAGCTAGGCTAGCTGCTGTTGCAGCTAGCCCATTATAAGCGGTGGGAGTTGTCAGTAAAATCGTCTGCTGCCTCGTTCGTTGGTTATTCCAACTCAGGCGAATGTTGGCGTACAGCGTTTGATACGCCCGACTATATTTTGAGTCAGTATCATAATCAGTAGGCAGCGTTACCTGCTCCTGTGAGCGTATAGCCACGGGAAAACTCCTCTATTCTCTGTATGCTCATGGGCGAAGATATTCATCTGCTTCGTCCTCTCGCCTTTACAGACTGTACTATAATTGACACAACTTGCATTGTCAATATATATCCCCCAAAAATAGCAGGGCTTTCCCGTTTGACACCTACGCTGACGGGGAATGGTTGGCTTTTCACTGCCCTGGTGCGCGTGGCACTTCGCCATAGACGGGGAGTTGTAGAAGTTGCACGACATCTTCCCTGCTATAAATACGGTCATCCAGGTATTCAATGAGAAATGCTAATGCAAGCGCGATCAGTAAGGAGACGAACACCAATATAATTAGTAGCGTTGGCCGACTTGCCGATGTTCCGGGTACTTGAACTGAGCTGGATACTGCGTTGATAATCTTTGCAGAGACAAGTGGCTGAGTTTCTGCTCTTAGCGATGGCGTTGCCGTAGTGTGTACGGCATAGTCGATATACTCGCCGATGTGAGCGACACTTACTTGGCCAACGGCTGTAGCGATAGCCCAGGCCCCTTCAGGTGTAGGCCATGTCACACTTACTGTGACAAGGGCATGAGCACGTGCCGCGCTTAAAGCAGTAGCAATTGTACTAGGACTGAGATTACTCAGGTCTGGATGAGTGCAATTGCAGTATTGCGAGATTTTGCCAGTATCTTGCTGAATTTGCTGGTAGACCTGTGTACTGAACTCGTTGGAAGTGAGTATGGGGCCAGTGGTAAACTCATCAGCTAGCGATTCCGCTGCCGTGACATAATCAGAATAACCTGGACTCGTACCTGCGTTTATCGCTATAGCATGAGATGGCGCTTGCAAACCGATTTGCAGCGTGATATCAGAATGATACGTTTTCAATGCGCCAGGTGTTTTGCGCAAATGGTAATACTGATAGCCTGCAAACAGTGCTACCACACCCACCACGAGTGCTATCACCCAGATGCGTCGCCAAATAATAGCCCAGTAAGCTCGAAGTTCCACTCTCTAAGACCCTTTCTCGTGGATATGTCCATGTATCGTTACGTCATCTGAGGGCACGGCAGCCCTCTTTGACTTTCTCTCACTCATTTTTGCTTCAATAAACTGCAGAACGCGACGGCGAAAACGTGGCATATCAAACTCAAGTGCATGATTGTGAATAACAAGAGGATCAAATGCCCGTTCGTCGAAGGAAGCTAGTGCCGTTGCCAAACTTTCCACCGTCTGCTCGCCAAAAAATACTCCTGTCACTCCATTCACGACCGACGCCAATGCACCACCTGCACCGTAAGCGATGACTGGACGGCCAGAAGCCTGAGCCTCCAGGGGCGTGATACCAAAGTCTTCTTCTCCAGGGAAGATGAACGCGCGGCAGTGTGTATAGTAGTGCAAAACTTGCTGGTCGGAGAGCCGTCCCAAGAAGCGAATACTAGGCCCTGCTACTGTTTTGAGCTTGTCCAGGTCACGTCCTCCCCCGATAACGACTAGGGGCAACTGCAGCCTGTTGCATGCCTCGATAGCAAGATCAATGCGTTTGTAGGGAATGAGGCGGCTCACAATCAGGAAATACTCTTCTGGCTGCGTTGCGGGATCGAAGTGGAAGCGGCTTGCCTCCACTGGTGGCGGAATGACCACGGCCTCGCGCCGATAGTATTTATGAATGCGCTCAGCCACCACGGGAGAGTTAGCAATAAAATGATCGACGCGCATTGCACTTATTTGATCCCAGACGCGCAGCCCCGAGATGAGAAACGGCAGGACAGACCTTGCTGCCTTGCCCAAGCGTTCCCGTTCAACATACTCGTCATAATTCCAACACCAGCGCATAGGCGTATGGCAGTAGCAAATATGCATTGTTTCCGGTTTAGTAATAACCCCTTTAGCAAATGCACTTGAACTGCTCAAGACGAGGTCATACCCGCGCAAGTCCAGACTCTCTATAGCAAATGGATAGAATGGTAGGTATGGCTGGTGATGTTTGGTAACCAACGGGAACTTCTGCATAAATGAAGTGCGAATATCCATATGCTGAAACGCTGCATCCACACGCGCCGGATCATAGATAGACGTATAGATAGGAGCGTCGGGGAAGATGTCATGCAATGCTAGCACAACTCGTTCCGCCCCCCCCATTTGATTGAGATAATCGTGAACCAGTGCTACTTTCATCAATAGGCCCCTCGGCTAAAGAGAACCGCCGGGATGGTACGTAAGAGAATCTGGAAGTATAAGTGTAAAGACCAGTTTTCTATATAATAGAGGTCCATGAGCACACCCTCATCAAAGTTGATGTCACTGCGTCCTCTCACCTGCCAAAGTCCAGTGAGACCAGGCTTGATGGTTAAGCGTCCCTTCTGCCACTCTTCATATTGTGCCACCTCTTGAGGTAAAGGCGGTCGCGGTCCCACCAAGCTCATCTCGCCGCGCAACACATTGATCAGGTTGGGAAATTCATCGAGACTCGTGCGTCGCAGGAATTTCCCGACAGAAGTAACACGTGGATCCTCTTTCATCTTGAAGAGCGGTCCTTCTGCCTCATTGAGCGCCATAAGCGTAGCTAATATCTTATCGGCATCCTGGTACATTGAGCGGAACTTGTACATTTTGAAAGGTTGCCCATTCAAGCCGATGCGTGTCTGCTTGTAAACAATCGGCCCTGGTGAGTTGAGACGAATGGCCAGCGTGATGCAGAGCCAGAAGGGCAGACCAAGAAGGATAATGAAAAGTGATAGTATAATATCAACAAGATGTGTAACGAAACGTTGTACTGAGTTGAGCGAAATTTGATTGATCCCGATCAGTGGAATACCCTCTAACGCCTCTACGTCAATACGTGAAAGGCTCAACTCGTAGAGATCAGGAATTAGTTTAAAAGAAGTTCCCAGGCGCTCACAAAGGCGTACACTTCTGATAGCATGTTCGTGTAAGTACGATGGCAAGGCAATGATGACCTCGTCTACCTGCATTGAGCGTATAACCAAACCGATATCATCTAACGTACCCAGCATCTTGAAGCGCCCAAAGTCGCTAGGAGTTTCGCTCATGTTGTGTAAGAAGCCCACAATAGAGTAGCCCAGGTTTGGGTTAGCAGCGATGTGCTGCATGACTATCTTTCCCAACCGCCCTGAACCGACCACCAACAGACGTGTCTCAGCAAGCCCTATTCTGTAAAGCAAGCCCATTACTCCTGAAATGAGCAGTCTTGCCAAGCAAAGTATCACTATTACGGCTACCCACACAAAAACTACAAGTAAGCGCGAATTTGAGGGTGGCAAGAAGAACAGATACCATGCAATCAGAAAGGCAGCTCCCAGAGTAGCAGAGGTAATAATCGTCCATGCCTGACGGAACCAAGTACCCGTTGGACGAAGTTTGTAGAGGCCCTTTAGCCCAAAGATGAGAATGAGGCCCACGACAATACCTATCTGGATGAATTGAAACCATGGACTATCGATGGGAGCAAGGCCACCTTTCACAGGCAAACTTGTCCCGACGAGGTTATAGTGGAGAGTATTGAGTATAGTGCTGAAAGCATTTTTATGATCACTTAAATCAGCGCGAAGGTGATAGGCCAGTTGAAAGGATATGGCTATAAGCCATGCATCTAAAATGATGAGAGCTATACACTCAAAGATGCGCCACTGGCGGCGCTGTAAACGCCGTCGCGAGAGAGTTTTGGTGAGAGCGGCGGTTGTTCCCGCTATGTCGAGCGCTCCACCTCGCTCTGTATCTGGAAGAAGTTTTGTCGTTTGTGCTAGTTCACTGCTTTTCACGAATCGAGCCATTATCCTACTCTAGCGAGCGAACGATATACTTTGAGAGCGGCTCCGCAAAGTATGCCATGCTTGCTCATATGCTGCAATAGTTTGCTCTGCCATTACCTTGCCTGAAAACCGCTGTGCAATGGTTGGTGCTATGCCCTGACACGTGTCACGGAAATGTTGATCGGTCAGTGCTTGATACAATGCTTCTGTGAGTGCATCCACATCAAGAGGATCAACAGTCAACGCCACCTGTGCGCCTGCCTCTGGTAGACTGGAAACATTGGAGGTCACCGTTGGCGTACCGCAGGCTAGAGCTTCTGCCACTGGCAGACCAAAACCTTCATAGAGGGAAGGGTAGGCAAAAACGGAGGCGGCGTGGTACCAAAGTGCCTGTTCGCTATCTGCAACGAAACCGACAAACAGCACCTTCGCCTCTAGACCTAGTTGTCGCACTTGCTCAAAAATTGAGTCGTAGAGCCATCCTTGACCGCCAGCTAGTACTAGTTTCTCCTTCACAGAGTGCCTCTGTCGCAACTGTGCGTAGGCGCTGATGAGTGTAGTAAGGTTCTTGCGAGGTTCCAGTGTTCCAAGGTAGAGAATGAAGCCATCCATCAATTCCTTCTGCACACGAAAGGCATCAACCTCCTTCTTACTCACAACGTTTGAAAAATGCTCA
Organism: Ktedonobacteraceae bacterium; assembly: GCA_019243675.1. Classification (GTDB taxonomy): domain Bacteria; phylum Chloroflexota; class Ktedonobacteria; order Ktedonobacterales; family Ktedonobacteraceae; genus JAFATZ01. The sequence goes on from JAFATZ010000423.1 coordinate 15,493, forward strand.
TTGATACAGGTATAGACAGTCCTCATGCGCCCAAGAGGAATTCCTGTCAACTCATATGCGTCCTGCTTTGTGCTCTCAGAGACCGTGATAATCAGCGCTGCCCGTCGCAAGCTACGAAGAGTGAATGTGCGTTGATAGAGACGCTTTGAGCGCGTCAAGACAGCAGGAAAACGTAAGAACGCCAGATCATGCAGGGTGACCACGCCAGCACAACTCTGTGGCAACCGCTCTGGCAGTATATTTACAGGTGAGTGCAATATATCAATATGCTTTTGACGTATAAGCGCTGGAAGAGTCGTCTGTTCCCACACAATGCGTGCTGCTGGATGTGCCTCGGGCCAGGGAGCAGAAATGTAAGTAATCTGAGGATGCTGAATACCAAGGCGAGTTGCAACTTCTTGTCCATTGACAAACACCGTATACTGGTGATTTCCTGGCTGCCTCGCTAGTTCTATCAGCAGATGTCGAATATAGCGACTCACTCCACCATTGCGGTAGTTCGGACTATATGACAACAATTGAGCATTGATGCCCACGTGCATAATGGCGCTGGCCCCCTCAACACTGTATTGAAACAAATTTTAAGAAATGTAGTGTTTTATAGCGATTCGTATTTTGAAACTATAACGTCCTTGCGTCTTACAAGGTAACAAAGCCGTGCCTTTCCTCCACGTTCTACATCACCTTAGCGACCTCCTCCACAATCGTCACAAATTGTTTAATACCTTTAGCTAGATATACTTCATATTCACGCTGTTTACTACTATCGTGCGCTAGATAGCCCGGATAGGCTATAACAATTGGCAGAGCTAGTTGTTGCTGCAGAGTAGAGATAGGGTAGCTTCCCATCGTTAATAGCAGAACATACGGTTCATGTCCATGCGCTTTGTGCATCGCCTGCTGTACCGCGTGTGCAAAGCTAGATTTGAGAGAGGTGTGCGTAGGCCAACTTTTGTAGAGCACAGAGGCTCGAACATCCTCAAAGCCCAGGGTGTCTAGATGGCGACGCAACTTTGTGAAGACATCATCTGGGTCTTGACCGGGGACGAGGTAAAAATCAAGCTGAGTCTGAGCATAGGTAGGAAGGCTGGCAAAACTCTGAGCGCTTGCAGTGCTCAGACCACTGTGAATAGCACTGATGACACATGTCGGCACAAGCTGGTGGGCATAGTGCAACTGCACACCTTGTAGCCCCAATAACGGTTGCTCTATGCTGTAATGCTGCGTCAGAAGCCCAGTGACATCAGGTAGGGCATGTAGCAGCATGATCTCATCACTATCTAACGGAGTCACTGTCTCATAAAACCCCTCAATAAGTATCTCTTCTTGAGCATTTTTCAGACTGTTCAAGGCCCACGTAAGCCGCCAGGCAGCGTTTGGGACAATAGTACCATAGGAGAGATGGATAGGAGAGGATGCTTGTCCTACAGTACATACTTCTAACACGACGCGTAGTAATCCTTTTGTTCCCAAAACAATACAGGCATCTTTCACTAGGTCTGCAGGCTCCTCTGCATGCCAAAGGCATCCATCGGCCTGCAGGAGTTCGCGATGGTGCTGCAATGTCTTGGTGGCGCAGGCGCGCTCAAGCATGCCTTCAATGTCTATGAGCCACTTCATATTTATCGGTAGCGGCTTATTTAGTCGTTGATAGATATCGAGTACAGCTAGAGCTGTCACGATTGCATCTAGCAGTTCTGAGACGTGCAAGCCACAATAGAGACAACAAAGAAGTGTATGCGTGGCTCCTGTAAGATAGTCTGCGTAGATAAAAAAGGGGTCGTCTCCTAGCAGGTACGTCTTCAGCCCTTGCTGTTGCATTTCTGTGATGAGTGCTGTACGAATCAGTTGTTTATCGTGCTGAGAGAGTGGGCTAGTAAGAAACAGCGGAACTAAACGTTCTCGTAGTTCCAGATAGGAAGGGAGACGTTCATCAATAGACAGAAGAAGTTGCTCGTGAAAAGCTGTCATAACTAGCCTACAAGTTGCCCTTTCTAGCCTACAAGTTGCCCTTTAGAGTATATTTGTATATAACAATGTCCTTCGTAGGCACACTAGAAGTATGAACTTAAGCCTACAAGGGTAGATGGTAAGTTGCGTTTTTCTCAGCATCGGTGTATTATAGCCTAAGTTCCAACGACTGGCTAGTGTATAATACCTACATACACATCAATCGAGAGCTACTGTAAGCAAGGTACAGGAGAGAAACTGGTTGTCTAAACAGCTCCGGCTCGACGTCGCACAACTGACGGATGTTGGTCGTAAACGTTCTCATAACGAAGACAACATGGCCTACGTCACTCCACAGGATACGCAAGTAGTGACGAAGAAGGGGTCTCTTTTCATCGTTGCTGATGGCATGGGAGGACATGCAGCAGGCGAGATAGCGAGCGAGCTAGCAGTAGAAACAATAAGCAACGCGTACTACCAAGATGATAATGAAAATGTGGCTACCGCGTTGCTCTATGCTATTAAACGCGCAAATACACTGATCCATCAACGATCAGCCGAAAATATGCTGCGTAGTGGAATGGGAACGACCTGTGTCGCTATGGTGATATGCGGCAATGTGGCATATATAGCCAATGTCGGAGACAGTCGTGCCTATATTGTCCATGGTGGTCAGATCAAGCAAGTCTCACAAGACCACTCTTGGGTTGCCGAGCAGGTGCGAGCTGGACTGCTTACAGAGGATCAGGCACGCTCGCACGCACAGCGTAATGTCATTACACGTTGCCTTGGTACTCAGACTGAGGTAGAAGTAGACATTTTTGCTGAAGTAGTGGAGGAGCATGACACCGTCGTGCTCTGTACGGATGGCCTCTCCGGTCTGGTGAATGATGCAGAGCTGTGTACTATTGTAGAGCAGTATGCTCCTCAAGAGAGTGTCTATCATTTAGTTGAACGAGCTAATGAGCATGGTGGTCCAGACAACATCACTGCCATTGTTGTGCGCGTACTAGAAGTTGGAGAGGAACAACCAACTATCTACTATCCTATGCGGGTTGGCAGTCGCCAGAGCATTGAAGATAAAACGACCTTGGCAGCGTTTCCTAGTGTATCTTTAGAAACGTCTCCTCAGCCTGAAGATAGACGTACTACTAGTACCTCCCTACGATTGAGTAGCGGTCCTCTTGACTTTGTTGATGAGATTACTGTCCCTCAACCAGCCTTACCGCGACCAAAGGACAAACCTAGCCGTCTGTTCTATCCAACGATAGCCATTGTGGTACTGCTGCTCATTGCTCTTATTGGCGCGAATGCCTTCTTATTTCATCTTTTTGCCCTACCCGTCGATGTCAACCATGCCCTTACGCAAGGACACACGCTTGTGACACAGGCACAGGGGGAGACGCTCAACGACCCAGTCCTCGCGTTGCAGCATCTCTCAGATGCGCAAGTGCAGATTCGAGCCGTCCAAGGCGTACCCATGCTGAGTGAGGGACAAAGAGCACAGTTCACTGCTCTGCAACATGACTTCGTCAGCACGGTCAAAGCTGCGCTGAGCGCTTATAACCAGCAGTATTTGATCGCTGCATTGCCGTGCCCAACCACTGCTGCCAACACGATCATCACCCAACCGCAAGCCAGCAATCTTATTACAGTACAGGATGAGAAGCACACACTCTTCTATTATGCAGTAGGAGCCGATCATAAGCTCTATCAGATAAGCGAGCAGAAGACGGTGGTATCCCCCTTGCCTGACAATCTGCAGGTACTCACCTTGGCCAGTGATGGCTCACACGTGCTGGCTCTGACTCAGAGTACAACGATCCCCGTGCAGTATGGGCTGACTGTTCTAGCGCCAGCAGCCTCCTCAGGCACGCTCAAGAGTGTGAGTACTTCCCCCATTGACTCCACCAGTATCAAGAATGGCTTCGTGCCTATCTTTCTGACTGTCTGGGACAAGGATGTCTATGTCGCATTGAGTAATCAGGTAACACCTAACACGGCCCTCATCCTTGACTACGTACTAGATGGCCAAAAGGGCCTGTCGGGTACACCACCACCACGCAGTTCGACCATCTCTATCACCACGCCTTTGGTGGGGATGGCGGCCTTTCCAGGTGGGCAACTCTTCTTGTTGCAGAGAGGTGGCAGTTTGCAAAGTCTGCACTTCTCTGGTGGCTCTCCGACGACAACCAAGCAGGTGCCTGGCAATGTCTTGCTCACCTCAGATCTTGCGACGCCGCTACCTGTAAGTCCAGAGCAGTTTCAGGCCGATACGACTGTTCCCTCGGTCACCCACCCTAGCCTAGGCATCGTCACTCTGCCTAGCTCAGTAGAGACCATGCTGCTGGTGACTGGTTCGGTCACCACGACGCAGCATCTCTACATTCTGGATGGGACCAACCACCGCATCCTAGACTTGCAAATGGCAAGCACTCTAGGTGCTGGGACGCCCACTGCCAGCACAGAGGCAGCCCCAAGTGTCACGATGAAGTTGGTGCGGCAGTATGCCTCAACGCAGGCGCTGGGTCATATGCGCAGTATGGCAGTTGATCCCAGCAAGCCTGCATTGGATGTGCTGGTGCAAAAGGACGACGCTGCTGGGCAACAAGTCATTACTACGGT
>JAFATZ010000201.1 GCA_019243675.1 Ktedonobacteraceae bacterium
CAATTACCACGGATATAGTTGGACATCTCAAATTATGGAGCACAATACTAATATGGATGTAGAGGCAGACAAGGCTGGCTTTGTGCTCGTGTTCCCGCAGGGCGTCGATGATCCACCTTCCTGGAATGCTGGCGTTGGAACGGGGGATGCCGACGACATCCAGTTCACACGCAATATGCTCAAATTTCTTGAGAGTAACTACTGCGTTGATACGCACCGCGTCTATATTACCGGATTCTCACTTGGTGGCGGCATGGCCTATCGTCTAGCCTGTGTACTCAGTGATCAAATTGCCGCCGTAGCAAGCGTCTCGGGTGCATACTATCCTTTACCCGAAGGGTGCCATCCCACACGCGCGCTGCCCATCCTGGAAATCCATGGAGCTGCTGATCAGCTCGCACCTTATGGTGGCAATGCGAGTAGGAACATGGAAGCTGTACAGGACTATTTGCATGGCTGGCTTGGGCGTGATATGTGCAGCAATGCAGTGCAGACGTTTTTTCAACGCGGCGATGTGACAGGAACTGAATGGACCCATTGTGCTAATGGTGTGATCGTAAGACATTACCGTGTGAGTGACGGGGGACATACCTGGCCAGGTAGCCCCAACACGACGCACGTCATCGACGCGAACGTCGTGATTTGGCAGTTTTTCAGCCAGTTCTCGCGCTAGCACTTTTACAGGCAAGTTGGATTACTAGCTAATACGTTGGAGACCGCGAAGAGGTGGTCTATATGGCTTGGTGCTCTGATCGGTAGCGTAGATAATCGTCAAGCATATCCCTGTGATAGTGCGCCAGATTTGTACGCAGCCTATCTTCAGACATCCAGCGCGGTTTGCCTTCCATACTGCTGTGCAGCTCCCCTCCAACAACTTCCGCATAGTAAGCGAGTGTCGTAGTGCTCATATGGTCAAATCTATCACTCGTATATGAGTAACAATTGATCATGTCGCCTATGCGCAATTGAAGTCCTGTTTCTTCCTTGCCTTCACGACAAGCTGCCTGTCTGGGGTGTTCTCTCCAACGGACGAAGCCGCCAGGAAAAGCAATACTACCGGATGAGCGTTCGATAACCAAGTAGCGATTTTGTTGCTCTACAATGACGCAGGCACAACTAAGAGGAGGTAAATTGTCTGCTAGCAGCGTGTTGAGAGCGTTAAAAAAGATACTAGCCGCACTCTTCATCAACTGGTAAAGTAGGGACACTGTTCTGTCGAGCCTCTTCTCTACATAAGAGATCTACTAATGCAGTGCTGCGCTAATAGCACTCTCAGCATTAACCATGATTTCGAGACTGTGTTGCGTGTTAGCCTGACGCGTTGTGATAAGCACCTGAAAGACATTTTTCTCACTGCCTATGAGCCGTAGCAGAATATGCCGATGTGCCTGCGTAATGACAGTATGCTCGTGACTTCCCCAGACTCCCTGGTCGAGTTGTAGTCCGCTTTGTAAGATATGTCCGAATTGTGTGCCCATCTCCGCAATATCCAAGTCATCGGCGGCTACGTGTGCCATAGTCTGACCATCCAGGCTGACTACAGCCGCGGCAAGAAAACCGCTGATAGCATAACCCACTGTTTGCAGTGCTGAAACAAGCGCAGTATAGTTATACTTACTCTTTACGAGGGGTTCTTGCTCGCTAAATGAATAACTAGCAGCATCCGCTGGTGTGTCGTGAGAGAGCGGCTCACTTATTTTGTGCGCTGTCACTAAGCTCTCTAGTAGTGGTCCACTGAGACGTACAATGTCATCTACTCCTGTTGGTTGCCATTCGGGCGAAGTAGGAGGCTCTGTAGAGCGCAAAAGGAGATTCGTATCAGTAGATGGATTGACAGCAGGTATTTCTACCATGGTCGGCTGGTCAGTGAGCCAGGAAGGAAGATCGGTGTGAGAAGTTACTGCTGTTTGATTGACATCATCGTTACCATTACTGGGAGATGTCGGTAGAGGTACAGTACTCATTTTGACCTTGAACGCAGAGATTTTATTCTTGGTAGCCGCAGTTTTGCCGGTCAACTGCCACCATTCCTTAGTAGCTCCATTTGACCCTGTCAGTTCTTTCACTTCCTCTGTGTTCATAGCGCTGCTTAGCACTTCCGTGGGAGTGTCTGTAAGGGCTTCTACCATCAATGCGAAAGGACTCTGATCTGACTGCTCCAGGGATGTTATAGTGGGAACTGCTTCTTGTTTGCCGCTTGCTTGCTGTATTTCCGCATACTTCTCCCGATATTGTAAGGCTTGGAGGATCAAACGCGACAATGATTGTCTAACATTGGGAGTAACCTGCTCATTCCATTCCTGCTGAATCACCGTGCCATTCTTATAGGCGGCCAGGGCAAAGAATGCTTCTTCGCCTTTCAAAATGCCATACTCCGCCCAGCTCAACTCTCCGTTCTGAAAACGCAACACACCTTGCTCCTCCAACCCGGTGTTGACCAGAAGGACAATACTCTTGCGGCTCATATTGATGATTTGGATCACATCTAGAAGATCGAACGATTCCAGGTTCGCCGAGAAACCCGTTTGCTGCAATAGTCGATGAAGCTCCTCTTGAAGCATCTGTATATTCAGGGGTTTCTCCAGGTATCCAACGGCTCCCTTCTCTAATGCCTGCATACGTATGGAGCTTTCACCCACTATTATGGTACGCACTTGGGGACGATACGCACGTATCCATTGCAGCAATTCAAAGCCATCGGCACCAGTCGTTTTCAAATCACAGACAACTACGTCGTACTCTTCTGACCGCAATGTGCTGGCAGCATCGGCAATGCTTATCGCGCTTTTCACGCTATACTTCTCTCTGAGAGAGTTGACTATATTGCGGTTGAGGCTTTCATCATCTTCAACCACAAAAATACGCCATTGTTTCGACATGTTACTACCACCCAAATGGCCCTAGCTTAATTTGTGCTTGTTCGCTCAGGTCTGTTGATGTCCGGGTTTCTCATTACCAAAGGAGTGTATCACGGCTATGTTATTATGACAAGACATTGGGAGAAAGGTTAGGACATTGATGCTATAATGAAGCTATTCTGTATGCGAGGTGTTGATGCGATGATGTCCTATGATACCTGGAAACAACTGGCTGCGACTGCGTCTGTCAAACTTGTGCAAGATGGTATGGTAGTGGGCCTTGGCACGGGTTCGACTGCGGCCTTTATGATCCATGCTCTTGCGCAACGTATTCAAGAGGGACTGCGCATCGTTGGCGCTGTTGCTTCCTCACAGGCTTCACAAGACTTAGCGGCGCAACTCAGTATTCCTCTTACTGACCTTGAGACACATCCAGAACTTGATCTCTATATTGATGGA
>JAFATZ010000290.1 GCA_019243675.1 Ktedonobacteraceae bacterium
AGATTGTGAAGGTGAATGAGGATTTGCAGGATCAGCCAGAGTGGATTAATGATTCACCCTACGGCGATGGATGGATGCTCGTAGTGAAGCTGTCTAACCCTGCTGAGCTTGATAAGCTGATAAATGCTGAGCAGTATCGTCAGCATCTACAGGGGCAGTAGGGAACATACTCTTGGGTTCTTGTGTTATAACACTGTGGAGAGTGTAAATAGCAAAGGACCAGATATATGAGTATACACGATGAATTGAGCGCAAAGCATAGGACAGATGCTGCTTTGCCGCACGTAGTGATTATCGGAGCGGGCTTTGGTGGCCTACAGGCTGCTAAGTCACTGCGCAACGTCCCTGTACGTGTGACAGTAATTGACCGCACGAACTATCATCTCTTTCAGCCGTTATTATATCAAGTTGCCACTGCTGCTCTTTCACCGGCAGACATCTGCTCCCCCATTCGCCATATATTGAAGCGGCAAGAGAATACTCAAGTAATAATGGCAGAGGTAACAGATATAGACACACAACAACGGCGTGTCTACATGCACGAGCGCTCCATCGACTACGACTACCTGATCGTGGCTACGGGTGCTCGTGAGAACTACTTCGGGCATACTGCATGGCAGGCGCTCGCCCCTGGCTTGAAGACGATTGAGGATGCCACGGCCATTCGGCGTAGTATTCTGCTCGCTTTTGAACTGGCCGAACAGGAAACTGACCCGCAACGCATCACAGAACTGCTGACCTTTATTGTGGTAGGTGCTGGCCCGACGGGAGTTGAGTTGGCTGGGGCCATAGCGGAGGTTGCTCATCATGCGCTCAAGTCGGAGTTCAGACATATCGATCCATCAATGGCGCGCATCTTGCTCGTTGAGCTTGGGCCGAGAATTCTGGCAACCTTCCCCGAACCGTTGGCCCAACGGGCTTCTCAAGAACTGACACATCTGGGGGTCGAAGTCAGAACAAACGCGCCTGTCTCAGGTATTGATGAAAGCGGTGTAGTAATTCTTGAGGACCATATTGCCGCGAAGACGGTGCTGTGGACCGCTGGCGTGTTGGCATCCCCTGCCGGTCAATGGCTGGACGCTAAGGTAGATCGAGCGGGGCGTGTCGAAGTCGAGCAGAACTTGAGCGTACCCAACATGCCCAACGTGTTCGTCATCGGTGATGCAGCTAAGGTTATGCAAAACGATAAGCCCCTGCCAGGTGTAGCGCCCGTGGCTATACAGCAAGGACGTTACGTTGCTTCAGTCATTGCGCAGCATCTAGCAGGCAAGCAAAACCAGCCATTTCACTACCTAGACAAGGGTAGTCTGGCTACCGTGGGCCGTGCCTACGCTATTGTCGACCTTGGCAAGCTGCGCATGGCAGGATTCATCGCGTGGTTGCTGTGGTTGGCGGTACACATTGTCTACCTCATCGACTTCCGTAACCGTGTGCTGGTAATGCTTCAATGGGCTTGGGCCTACTTTACTTGGCAGCGCGGTGCGCGACTCATCACTTATGCTGATCAGCAGATCATGAGGCACGAAGAGCAAGAAGCAAAGCAGAGGGAGGCAGAGAAGCCTGTAGCATGACCGATGCACCAACATCAGTTGTCAGAGTCTTCTATTCTTATGCTCATAAAGATGAAGCATTGCTCAATACGTTGAAGACCCATCTGAGCAGTCTACGCCGTGAGGGTCTGATTGAGGATTGGCATGATCGTGATATTGTGGCAGGTACTGAATGGGAACGCGAGATTGACCATCATATCCACACCGCCGATATGATCCTGTTGCTCGTCAGCGCGGACTTCATCAGTTCAGACTATTGTTATGGCATTGAGATGATGCAGGCAATGAAGAGACACGACAGTGGGCAGGCTCGCGTTATACCGATTATTTTGCGTCCAGTCGATTGGCAGAGGATGCCATTCGGTAAGCTGCAGGCTCTGCCAACTAGTGCTACTCCTGTCACCACTTGGTCTGATCAAGAGGCTGCGTTTGTGCATATAATCAGGGACATACGTAGGGCCATTGGGGATTTCCCTAGTTGGTCCGCCCAGCTTGATCCTACACGCTTTCCTAATGGCTCAATCCGCTATTTCCTGTCGCTCAAAGAGTTTCTCAAATTGCCGGGGCGCAGGTTTCCGACGGAGCAAGACTTCGCTCAGCATCTCGTCTATCTTTCAGAGAGACATGTGCTGCGAATCACCAGTACGCTGCAAGAGAAACGGCGTGTTCTCCTATATGGACCGTCAGCGTCGGGTAAGACGGTATTGGCGATTGCACTTGCAAAACAACTCCAGGATACAGAAAACTACAAGGTAGCATACAACGATGCCAGCCGGGCCAAAGAGGGAGACGGACAGCACTGGTATGAGTTGATGTCTACCCATGACCGCGAGAGAATACTCTACATCTTGGATAACTGTCACCTAGCTGCTAACGAAGTGAACGAGTTCTGCTTTCAGTGGGAGGGCAGACCACCACAACATGCACAATGTATTCTTATTTCTAGGGGAGATCAGGCAGAGACGATAAACAATTATTTTGACGCGTGCTCCAACGAGAGAATAAGAATTAGGGCTAAGGACCTCTACTGGGGTATTGCTCAGAAATATGCGGTTGCTTATCGGCAACAGGCTCCTGAGCGCTATGTAGCACTTGAAGAAGACTCAGCAGAGTTGCTCGAAAAGCAACATGCACACAACTTGGTCATTTCTAAAAGTCGCTTAGAGACATGGCGTGTTCTTGGCGGTCGTCTAAGCAGCATCAAGCAGGAAAGCGTGTACGAAGCTTTGAAACGGCAATATCTCTCCAGAGGCGGTGAAGCGCTGGCTGCCCTATGCGTCCTGCGGCAATATGAAATTCGAGCGCATAACATCTTTGTCGAAACGAAACTGCCGCTACAGGAAGTCGAACAACTTGAACGAGAGCATTTACTCACTAGTGTAACATTGCAAAACTATGGCCTGCTCTACAATCTCGTCTTTCACCCCGCTGAAGCATGCGAGGTTCTCAAGGCATACGTGTACCGCAAGAACGGGATAGGCGTCCAAAGATATTTTGAGACAGAGGTTATCCACTACCTTCAGCTCTATCTGCAAACTGCGCCTATTAACTACGTAACGGTCTATGAAAATCTTGCACATCAAGGACAAAGTGCTCTTTTGCGTCAACTCCTCACAGATCGCTCCTTGCAAGAATGTGCAGTGCTTCAATTTGATGGAGGTAGTGTTTTCGATACAGTGCGCTACATTCACATGCTCGCAGAAGTTGATACATCCCGTGCATGTGAATTGCTCACTATGGTCGTAAATGATGTCACCATACAAGCTATCTGTTCGCAAATAAAAAGGCGTCCTGTGCAAGATGTCGAACAGATATTACTAGACCTGCAGAAAATACACTGCGACACAGCACAACGGGTTGCCGAAACGTTGGCATCAGATATACAGCAACTCATACAGCGTAGTACAGAGAAAAACCTACAACGTCTCTTTTGGCTCCTACGCGCTCTCAAGGGAATCTCTCCTAACGCTGCCCATCGACTGTTAGATAGTCTGGCTCCGGCGGGTCTCGCTTCTCTCTGCCGTAGTAGGGAGGCTGACGTAGGCATGGTACAACAATTCCGCAAGGTGTCAACACAAACATTCTGGCGGCAGTTTTTGCGCGAGTTCTCTCCCCAGGACGTAGCCGATCTATTTCAACGCTCATCCCTGGGCGAGATTGGCACACTATTAGAACATGGCTATATACCCTGGCAGCGGGGTTACGACCTCTTTCGGCAGCAAACCCTCAAAAACAGGCTCTCTACTGAGCCGTTAGTCGAGGTAGGCAAGTTCATCCATCGCGTGCAGGAGCGTACACCACATATAGCTCGTGACGCGCTTGACCTGCTCATCACATGTGATCTGTCCGAGCGCATCGCTAGCGCTAATCTGCAGCAACTTGCGCTCCTCATTCAGAACGCTGCATCCGTGGACAGAGCATACGCTCTACACCTTTTGCCTCCACTGGCCCACGCAGAGATCGTACAGGCGGCCATCGTGCATAGCGATATTGAGGGCATTCAGAAACTGCTCTATCACCTCGCCAAACTGGATGATGACAGACAGTATGCCTCCTCGCTGCACCAAGCACTGCAAAATTCGGACCTGACTGACAAGTTTGAGCAAGCCTCGCTCAAAGATCTAGCACGCCTACTCTGGAACGTATATACCTATATCGAACGCAGCTTAGCACAGACATATTATCAACAACTTGATGGGCAAACACGCTCTGAGCAGTTGCGTAAGGCAGATTTGGACGATCTCAGCCTATTCCTATGGAATCTCACCTCTATCAGCAGCGCTCCGAGCATACACACGCTTGATAACCCCGTCATCAAGGAACGCTTCACTCTTGCCTGGCAAGCTGAGAACACACAAGCGCTTGTCTTGCTGGGCATTGTTACGCTCACACGCCCAGCAATTTCCTGGCAAAGCGAGATGTCATCTTGCTTTTCCCAAGAAGTGCTCGTCGATTGGCTCGCAACACGTCTGACCGAACAGAACCCCTACACCCTAGCCTTAACGTTGCGTGGACTGCGTCTTTCTCACAAAGCAGGAGCGCAAGATATCATGCGGCAGTATATGCCACTTGCAAAGGCAAAGAAATTTCTTAACTCAGCATTAGAACAGGCTGTAACACTACGATCAGTCACATTATTAACAGAGGAGCTTGCATGGATCGAAAAGCTTGAGATGACACACTAGAGAGATGAGATGAGATTTTTGAAGAAGAAGAGAAATTTGAGTGCAAAAAAGAAGAGCTCACCAACGTAGAACATTGTTCTAGCAGGATAGAGCCCTAGTGGACCGCGAATTTTCTATGTCGTTGCGACAACAGAACGCACTTAGTACCATTAGTACAAGTTAATGGGGAAGGTATATGGCACGGTATATTACTGGCCACAGACCAAGTAATGTACGTATTACAGCCAAGGTATAATTGACCCAGAATGGTCAGAGGCTGACCATCATGCCTTTCCATGAGCTGTAATTTGCCGTGTGCGATATCCGTGATACCTAGCATGGGCTTTCTCCTTGTTAGTGAAGGCTAAGGACACTGATACAACAGTTGACGATAAAAAACCAGATGTACTTGGTTGGAAAAAACTTCGCAATAGACTGTTCCTCCTACCACTATAAACGCTATGGACGAACTTTTTTCACCTCCTTATTACTAGAAACGCTTGAGATTGTCAAAATATAACTTTGAGAGTGTCAAAAGGGCAAAGTATGGCAGCATATTAGCCACCAGCCCGTTTCACCTTATAGCCCAGTTCCATCAACTTCGCCTGTACCTTGTCGCAATGATCCCCTTGCAACTCAATAACCCCATCCTTCACTGTACCACCCGAGCCGCATAACTTTTTTAATTGTTGAGATAA
>JAFATZ010000445.1 GCA_019243675.1 Ktedonobacteraceae bacterium
TGGCCTAATGCCCATCCAGAACGAGACTATATCACCCACCTGGAGATTCCAGAATTTACTTGCCTCTGCCCTCGCTCTGGTTTTCCTGACTTTGCTACTATCGTTGTCGATTACGTCCCTGACACGTCTGTTGTCGAGTTGAAAAGCTTGAAGTTGTATATCAATAGCTATCGCCATCGCCAGATCAGTCACGAAGCAGCAGCCAATACTATCCTGAACGAGCTTGTTGCCCTACTCACCCCCCGCTGGATGCGCGTCGTCGCAGACTTTACGGTGCGCGGCAATATCAAAACTATTATCTTTGTAGAGCATGCTCAACCGGACTATATGGGGCCTCGTCCAGAATACCGTCGTTACCTTGCATCGTGACATAGTCACTTCACCCAAAGGAGCAGAAAACATGCCGAAACCAAAAGCAATCGCCATCGCCAGTGGTGGACTGGACAGTGTGACCTGTCTGTATCTGCTCGGGAAAGACGATAGCGAGGCGTACACAGAAACCTATCAAGTGGAGGAACAACCATCATTCTTGCGCCAAATGCATAACCTCGCAGCAGAGGGCTATCAATTGCATGTGCTCTCATTTGATTATGGGCAGCGCCACAAGAAAGAACTGCAGTTCGCCACGCTCGCTGCCCAGCGCCTCGACGCACGTCACGACACCATTGATCTCGGCACCATCACGCCCTTTCTCAAAGGATCAGCACTCACCGATGATATTAGTGTACCCGAGGGCCACTATGCTGCCGACAACATGGCCATCACCGTCGTACCCAATCGCAACGCCATCATGCTCTCCGTTGCCTTCGCCGTGGCCGTAGCAGAGCAAGCCGAGATCGTCGCAGCAGGCTTTCATGCTGGTGACCATTATATCTACCCTGACTGCCGTCCCGCCTTTGCCCAGGCTTTTGATACAATGCAACGCCTTGCCGTAGAAGGTTTCGGTCACCCCCAGCTTCGCCTCGTCACACCCTTCCTCAACATTGGCAAACATGCCATTGTGAGCATCGGTCATAGACTGGGCGTCCCGTTTGCAGAAACGTGGAGCTGCTATAAGGGTGCAGAGAAGCACTGTGGGCGCTGCGGTACTTGTGTCGAAAGAAAACTTGCTTTTCAAGAGGCACTTGTAGTAGACCCAACGGACTACGAAGACACTACCTATGCACCACGTAGTCCTATAGAAGTCTGAGACGCTTCCGTCTCAAAGACGGCAAGTTCTGAGAGGAGACCTTCAATGAGATTAGCCATTCTCACACGTATCTTCGAGTTTGAAGCATCTCACCATCTCCCTGGACATCGCGGCAGATGTCGGCGACCACACGGCCACTCCTACCGACTGGAAATTTCCCTGCGTGGCCCTATTCTTAACGCCCCAGGCGAATCCGATGATGGCATGGTAATGGACCTAGATGATCTCAAGAACTTTGTCAACCATGCTATCATCGATGCACTCTCAGACTCCATTCCATTAGCCCATGATAGCGAGGGTGGGCTGGATCACAACAATCTCAACGAGATCACGGGTATTCGTACCACCGCCGAAAATCTGGTACACTGGATTTGGGATGCACTCGTCGCTGCAGGTCTACCTGAAGACCTGCTCTACCGTGTGCGCTTATGGGAAACGGCTAGAGGGTATGCGGAGATTACGCGAGCAGAGAGGGGATTGGACTAAAAAATTGGCAATACACACCATAACGATTTCAGAAATCTTTGGTCCCACGGTACAAGGCGAGGGAGCGCTGATCGGCAAACCCACCGTATTCGTCAGGACTGGTGGATGTGATTATGAATGCCCTCCTTGTGATACTCTCTATGCTGTCTTGCCTCAGTATAAAAACCAATGGACACCAATGACAACTGAGGAGATCTTCACCGAAGTTCAACGTCTTTCCTTTGACAAGCCCATCCTTGTCACGCTTTCTGGCGGTAATCCTGCTATACAGCCATTTGAGGGGCTTTTGGATAGAGGACATGCGCATGGCTATACTTTCTGTATGGAAACACAAGGTAGCATTGCGCAGTCTTGGTTCAACAAACTTGATTATCTGACCCTGTCTCCCAAAGGGCCAACCATGATTGGCACGCGCAAAATGAACTGGGAACGGCTCGATCGTTGCATCTTTTATGCCAAACGAGGTAGTACGGACCAACGAGAAACACAGATATATCTGAAGATCGTCGTCTTCGATGATGCCGACTACGTCTACGCGAAACACGTCGCACTGCGCTACCCTACTCTGCCCGTCTACCTCCAGGTGGGCAATCACACACCCCCCCACGTCTGCCAGGAGATTGATACAGCGGGGATACTGCGTAGAATGGATTGGCTTGTACAAAAAGTGGCTGAAGATCGGTGGTATGACGTAACAATTCTCCCACAACTCCATACGCTCCTTTGGGGTAACAAGCGAGGGGTATAATCAAAGCTTTGTAGCACCCTGAATCAATATTTGACCACGATACCCGCTTCGTGTTATTATAGCGCAATGTAACCGATGTGCTATTGTACACTTTGTTGCCTCAACAATAAGGGGAAGGTGTACTGACAGAAGAGAGTGCTTATGTCTAATCCCCTGGACAACTTTAAATTAGCGCGGCCATTTGGTCTGGCGAAACCTATCATTGCTCAACATGGTCCCACTCCACTTGGTCAGGTGACAGACATCTTGACTCAGATGGGACTGAGTGAGTTACGTACTATCGCACGCGAGTACGATCTGGTTACAAACGGTATGAATAAACAGCAGATCGTTGCGGCGATTGTGGCGCAAATGCATCACCCCGAAACAGTGCGCCGCGTGGCGAGTAGGCTAGAGAAGCCGCAACGTCAATTGCTAGCCGCCCTGACACTCGCAGGGGGAGCCATGACCGATGACGAAATGCGCGGACTCTTCGAGCGCTTCTCCTTGGGACTTGTCAGTCAACTGCAAGGGGTACTAGTTGCCTTGCAGAACAAAGGTCTGCTCTTGCGTACGAGTCTGAATAGCGCTCCTCAACATCAATTTGGTCTGAGTGGTGCTCTGCTTGATTTGGGGTGGTATGTACCCACAGAAGTACGTACAGCGCTACGTGTTTCCATGCCTATTACGCCATTCGACGTTCAGCAGCCTGCAGAGGATACTACCACTCCGACCATCGTATTAATTGAGCCATATCGCTTGCTGGCTGATCTCTTGCTTGTGGCACGTTCGCTAGATGGCTATCAATTCAACCATGATGAAGAACGAGATGAACGCAGTACGCTGCTACGTGTTCCTACTAGCTTGACGCTGCCGAACACCACTGGCTCACCTTCGTCCGGTGGCTCTGCCGCTATACCTCCTCCTGCCAACATACTCTCAACATCCATGCTGTCATCGCTGGGGACTAGAGTGGAGTACACCCCTGCGTTTCTACGTTTTGCCGTGGGTCTGCTGCGCCTGACCGATATTCTGCACAAGGACGATAGTGGTGCTCTCATTCTGCGTGTCTTGCCCAACGCTGCCCAGTTGTTGCTCGGTTCTACACATAAGGAGATACTACGAGAACTCTTTGAACTGTGGTTAGCACAAGCTTCCTATGAAAGCCTGTTCGACTTGCAAGAGGATGGCCTACGACTACGCTGTCGAGCAACATCGCTCAGCTATCCCACTCTACGTCCTGGGGAATTGGAAGCAGAGAACAGCGAGGCGAGGCAGTCACTCATAGCCCTACTGGCCCAAGCTCCCCGCGGCCAATGGATAAACTTCGCTGCATTTGCACGTTTTATCTATCGCTTGAACCCCCTGTTTTTGCAGAAGCGGCAACGCCTCTTCCCAGGACCCCATTGGTGGTTGGAGCAAGAAGAAGGCCGTCCACTGCGTCCAACGCAGTTACATGACTGGCTACAAGCAGAAGCCCATTATCTCGCCCATCTTGTGCGCGGACCATTATATTGGTGGGGAATATGCGATATTGTGCTGTCTCAAGATAAACAATTGCTCGCCTTCCGCCTCACTCCTTTTGCTGACTGGTTGTTTGATGGGCTAGAAACTGAAGATATTTTCCAGTATGATCCACCTCTACCTGCTGATATATTAGAAATAGTGAATACTGAAGAAATACTAGTACGTTGCGATCTAGGAGCATGGCCTATCATTGAAGTAATGGAGGTATTCGCCGAGGCGGTGGGAGTACGTGCTAGCCGCCTCTACTATCGCTTGACGCCGAAGGCTTTTGGTAATGCGCTCAGTCGAGGGCATCGTCCTAGCAAACTCTTTGCTGCGTTACGTATGGTAAGTGAGGAACAAGCAAATGATTCTCTTTCTCAAATCCTAGCGCAACTTGAGCACTGGGCTGCTAGTTATGGCCGTATGCGTGTATATACCGATGTGACATTATTAGAGGTAGCCGATACTATAGTTATGCGCGAACTCTCCGCTACGAGCACGCTAGATGAACAAATCGTGCAAGCTATTCATCCAACACTGCACATCCTTAAAAAGTCTGGGACGGAGCGTCTGATTGATGATCTCAAGCGACGCGGCCAAACTCCCTTGGTGCATGATGAGGAATTTTCGTATGGAGCAGATTGATGTCGAGCTATTGCAGACTGCACCTTCTCATCATGTGCAGACCGTGCTCAAGACTCGTAACATGAAAGGGCAAAGTAACGACGCCGCGCAACTGTTCGAGCCAACGTCGTTGCAAGAAACTATTCGTGGACTAGATGAGATTGAGACGGCAATCCTGCGTGAACTGGTTGCTTGCGGTGGGCGTGCTAATAGTCGCGACCTGGCTTTGTATTTCTATAGCGCAAATTTGCTTAGTGCTGAGAAGAAAGGCAGCGAAGAAGCAGGACAACGAAGTCTAGAACTGCTGCGTAGTGTTCAGCAACCTGTGACTCTGCAGTACCCCCCTCCACATCCTCACGGTACCTTTGAGTTGGCGCTGCGCCACCTACTTATGCTCGGCTTGCTTTTTTGGGGCAAGCAGACGAATTTTGCGGGCCGGGACTACAGCAATGGTGTGCATGATGGTGTGCTTATTATACCCCGCGCCGTGCAAGATGCCGTGCATGAGATAGTGGGAACTGAAGAACTTCCACTTACCACGATAGGCGAGCAGCCAGCAGAGAGAGTACACACTCTGCAACGGACGCTCTACCTCTACTGGTCATTTGTTGCAGCGCTACGCGAGGGCCTAACAGTATTGAGCAATGGTTTGCTAGCTCGCGCAGCGTTGCGACAAGTTATAGAACACATGGACCTGAAGGCAAAAAATGAGCAGATGCGGACCGAGAGTGATGTGCCTCACCTCTTGTTCGTTCGGCTGCTGTTGATGAAACTGGGGCTACTGCAGCAGAAACAGGGAACACTGTGTGCGACATCTGCTGAGTCATTTTTTTCCTCGCCACTGTTGGAGCGTGCGCGCCGCTGCTACCATTTATGGTTAGATACTTCCTTCTGGAATGAATTACTCTATATCCCAGAGCTGCTCGTCCGTCCAGTGCTAGCACCGCTCGAAGTCGCGCATGAAGAGGTGTTGTCTGCTCGCCAAGCCATTGTGGAGCGCCTCGCCTATGAGCGAGCAGGTGAGTGGCACAGCATCGCAACCTTTATTGCTCGCACAAAGCTCTATGCCCCTTACCTACTCTTTCCTCGCCAGTATGGGCCTCGCACAGAACGCTACTCAAGTGGCAGTAACCCTTATGGCCTAGATTTCCGTCTAAAGCGTGGTTGGCTCACTCATCGTGAAGGCTGGCACATGGTCGAAGGGGGCTTCATTCGCACTATGCTCATCGGTCCCTTGTACTGGTTGGGAGTAATCGAGCTTGATCAGGAAGAGGCCCCTACGCGCTTTCGCTTTGCCGAGAGGGGAAGGCTGGTTATCGGTGATACCCGCTTGGAGAAGGAAGAAGTTGCCTGGGGTCGGTTGGTCGTGCAACCCAATTTTGAGTTGGTTGCGCTTGCACCTGTTTCCGAGGAGTTACTCGTGCGCCTTGATCGTTTCGCCGAGCGCATCAATCTGGAACATATCGCGCAGTATCGCTTGAACAAGGCAAGTGTGACGCGTGCTATCCAGATAGGGCTACACGCCGATACTATCCAGAAGGAACTGGAGACTGCCGCTGGTGGCGAAATTCCACAGAACGTGCAGTATTCCTTGGTAGAATGGGAGCGCCAGGCACGCAGGATAGAGGTCTGGCAGGGGACTTCACTGCTCGAAGTGGACGATCCGGCTTTACTCGACGCACTTATGGCCGATGAGCAGACGCGTCCGTTATTGGGACGACGCTTTACCCCTACACTGGCAGAAGTAACCCCGCGCCAGCTCTTAAGGCTGCAAGAGGTTCTCTGGCAGCGTAATTATCTCCCTGCTGTAGTTTCTGCACCTGCGCAGGATGTTGTAACAGAACATGGCCAACCCTTCATACGCGAGGCGCAATGGCGTCTGCGCGAAGACGGCCTGCTGCAGCCACTCTATGGTGTGCTTGATCTCTACCTCGTGGCAAAAATGCACCAATTTGCTGAGCTTACTGACCATACTGGTTGGTGGAAGATAACTCCTTCATCGCTGCAACACGCCCTGCAAGCAGGTCTCTCGCTTGACTCTATCGTGCGCTTCTTACAAGCTTACTGTGAAGATGGAGTGCCGCCTTCACTGCTCATTCGCCTCAAACTGTGGGGAGGGGGCTACGAAGGTCAGCAAAACATTTATGTGGAACGTGCTCCCCTCTTGCGCTTGTCTGAGCAGGTGCTACAGGACCTGCGGCAGGACGCTGAGCTTACTACTCTGCTTCACTCGGAAGTCGAGCAGGGACAGCATCTCGTACGCGTGAGCCTAGAAAATATAGACCAAGTTCTGGCGCTATTACGCGACCGTGGCTTCACTCTAGATTGACGAGTTACTTTCCGTGAAACTCAGCTTTGCGCTTCTGGATGAAGGCTCTCATCCCCTCATGGGTATCTTCAGTAGCGAACAGTAAGAAGAAATTCTTACGTTCTATTTCCAGCCCCTCTTCCAGTGGAGTCTCGAAGGCCCCTGAGACGGCCTGCTTAGCAAGTCGGACTGCGATAGGAGGTTGCGCCGCTACGATTTTGGCCAACTTGACAGCCTCTTTGAGATGCTCGCCCTGAGGAACAACGCGGTTCACGAGTCCATGAGCCGCCATCTCCTGCGCATTGATCTGGATGCCCGTGAGCACCATCTCCATTGTGCGGTACTTACCGAGCGTACGGGCGAGACGTTGTGTCCCTCCGGCACCAGGAATCAACCCAAGTAGAATTTCGGGCTGTCCAAAGCACGCATTCTCCGAGGCAACGATCATATCGCAGTGCATTACCAGTTCACATCCACCGCCAAGAGCATAGCCATTCACGGCGGCAATCATCGGTGTAGCAATACGGCGAATGCGGTCCCAAGCTTCAAAACCTCCCAGCATCATATCCATAGGGGATTTGTCGACCATCTCCTTGATATCAGCGCCGGCTGCAAAAGCCTTTTCGCCTGCTCCCGTAATGACGATACAGCGAATCGTCTCATCTTGGTCTAGCTCCTCCAGCGCCGTAGCCAGCTCAGCGACAAGCTGGTGATTAAGCACGTTTAACTGCTTCGGACGGTTCAACGTCACGATGCCCACAGCTTCATCGCGTTCAACGAGAATATACTGGTACTCTGACATGACTCTCCTCATAAATAACTACTAATGGACTACACCCTTAATAATGAGCGTTACTGGCATATTCCCATTCAGCACAAATCCTACACGTACATCTGTATCAATTTTCAACTGGGTAAATCTCACTTTACCCTCCATAGCTCTATTGATGGCTGTATTGAGAAAGGTTGCGATTTGCTTCTGCAGGGTGCCAGGCAAACGTGTCGCTGACAAAGATGGAGAAGAGAAGGTTAGCTCTAACACATCCAGCAGCAGCATATCATTTTCTAGACTCGGAGCCAAATTACTGTTTACCACGATGGACAATGGAGACGCAAGCTCCAAGGCAATAGCAACGCTAACACCCTCCGCACTGGCTTGTGGTTGGATGACAGCTTTTCCTTGTACTGGTATGACTGCCTCCTCCACTTGCAGCTTCGTTGCGAAAACAATAGTACTCTTCTCGGTGCTCACCTGTAGGTCGTGCAGTGCCATTTGAGCATTAAGTTGGATGCTATCGAAGGTTCCTGTGATTCCAGAGAGGGATGTTGCGGGAAGAGCAAGAGAAATATTCATGATATTGTCCTCCTAACGCATGTCACA
>JAFATZ010000044.1 GCA_019243675.1 Ktedonobacteraceae bacterium
GTGCATGAACAATGATTTCCTTTGCTACTTTCCTGTCTATACATTTTATCACGATAGTCTTAGCTTTTTGGTGACATTTCCTACCTGTGGATAACTTGACTCCAGACGAGGCTCACTTCCTCTTCCAAGAGGTCAGTCCATGATTCCTATACTCAGGCACCTTCACCTAGCATACCACGGTACGCAAGTACCCGCCCGCGCGGGTAGACGTCCTACCTCACCCCCTCCTTCGCCAATTTCACGTTCTTAAGACTCATCATTGCATAGAGCCCACCAATACATATAACGACACCCGTACCCAAAAAAATGGTATCTATAGGGCCAAATGTGACCCCAAACCAGGTAGCATGGAATCTATATAGTAGAGTACTAGCTAGGTACCCCGCAACGCTCAGGGAGAGTATCGAGGCTAAGCTGAAAGCTGGCGTAAGTACGGAAGAGACACGACCAATGAATTCGTTGGGTGTCACGCTCAACACCAGGGGCATCACCATCACATTGACAATGGCAATCAGCCCACCCAGCAGAAAAATCACGACCGACGCTAGAGGAAAGTTCGTCAGCCGCGCATAGACGAGCATCACTACTCCAGAGAGTATGATCGAAAGCCAGAAGGCTTGTTTCATTCCAAGCCGCGGCACCATCAGACTGCTAGCTACGGCACCAACAAGAGTACCCAGTCCAAGAAACGCACTCAGCAGACCATAAAGGCTTGCAGAAGCGTGGAGATTCTGTATCACGAAGAAGACGTTCAAGCCGTTGATTGCTCCAGCGCCCAGCATAATCAATACTCCTGATATAAGGATCGTCACCAGGAGACGGTTACCCACATAGAAACGCAGACCCGCAAGAAATTCATGGAGGACGTTGCGACGCTGGCCAGCCGTTGAGTCGCTAACACGTTGAGGAGTACGAACCGCAAGAATTGCCAGGAACGAGACGATAAATGAGAATGCATTCAGCAAAAACGCCCATTGTACCCCAACTGCGAAAAAAAGGAGTCCTGCTAAAGCAGGACCGATGATAGTAGCAAGACTAGCCACTATCTGAATTAAGCCACTAGCCTGCACCAGGGAAGTTTCCTCTACAATGTCATTAATAAGCGCCAGAAGAGATGGAGTAAAAAATTGGGTGCAAGCGCTTGTCAGAAAGACAATGCCATAGATGATACTAAGATGCAAGAAGGCAGAAGTTTGGGCTCCACCTCGCAAAGATGGAGGCAGGATACCATTCAGCAGGACAAGCAAGACGATGAGGAGAGCACGAATAGCATCCATTGCCAGCATCGTGCCTCGCTTGTCCCAATGGTCTGTAAAAACTCCAGCGATCGGTCCTATAATGAACCTGGGGATCGATGCTGTCACAAGGATAC
This sequence comes from Ktedonobacteraceae bacterium, assembly GCA_019243675.1. Lineage (GTDB taxonomy): Bacteria > Chloroflexota > Ktedonobacteria > Ktedonobacterales > Ktedonobacteraceae > JAFATZ01. The sequence goes on from JAFATZ010000044.1 coordinate 1,373, forward strand.
CACTTACTGCTAGTGGTGCCCACGGCTGACCACGAGCAATAACCGTTGCAACCCAAAGAACGAGCGTTGTATCGAAAAGAAGGTCTCCAATGACAGAGATAGCCTGCCCACTCCAGACGAGAGCAAAATTACGATTAATAAGCAGACTATGCTGCTTCATCGGTGGCGTATCGGTAGGCGTTGTGCTCGTATCCATGATGCTGCCTTTCTTGTCCACTCATTTCCGTCAGAAGGGCCTGACAGGCAGTGCTAGTGTATTGGCATCCTCGGTCAGTGTGGTACAGTAACCCATCACTGGTGTGAAGCCATGCGCAAGGCCATCTCGACCAGAGTTTCGCCGCAGAAGGGTTTGCCATAGGCTATCCTACCACTAGACGCGAAAAGAGATCAAGCACAGCGGCAAGCTGGTACAAAAAACGCACCCACCGCAAGAATCAAATAGAAAGCACACAGTAGCAACCCCTCGAGCCATGTCGACTCCCCATCTAGGCTGATTAGCGCGTAGAGTCCAGCTACCAGACCGAACATTGCGACTTCGAGCAGAGAGAAGTTGAGGTCGAGCGGTGTACCGAGAAGAGGACCAGCCAGCACGAGGATGGGAGCAGCCAGCAGCGCGATCTGAATCGACGAGCCAGCAGTAATGGCGAGCGAGATTTCCATGCGATTGTGGGTGGCTGAGGTAATAGCAGAGAAGTGTTCGGCAGCATTCCCTACAATCGGTAGGATGATGAGGCCGACAAAGAAGGGATTCAGCCCGATCTGGTGCGTCAGCGGCTCAATGGTGCCCACCAATACCTCACTCACCACGGCGGTGACGGCTGTAGCAGCGGCTAGAATGATCAGAGGCAACCAGAGTGTTGTCTTCCACCAGATGGCAAATACGGCGAGCGGTCCAGTAGTCGCCGTCCTTCCCTCTGCGGTCGCTTCCTCTATAAGCGCTGTTGCATGGGGGGGAGCGTTGTTCACTTCTGTTTCGTTCTGCTCTGTGTCCACGGGGATGGGGAACTGGGGCGCTCGCACACCGAAGATCGAGGAGGCGATGTACGCTACATAGCACAGCAGTAGGATGACAGCAACGCCGATGCTGAGCTGATGGAGTGCATTGCCAGCTATAACAGCCGCTCCGGGGTGCATGCTTTCGCCGACTGTGGCAAGCAGCGAGGGAATGGCCACGCCGATCACCACGAGGGCCAGCATGACAGCGTACTGGCCTGCCACACGTCGATCAAAGTGCTGCAGCCGATAGCGCCATCCCCCCAACAGCATGGATGAACCAAGCACAAGTAGGATATTGCCAATGATAGAGCCAGCTAGCGAGGCTCGCACCACTTCAGGCAAGCCCGCCCCCAGCGCTGCCAGACCTATGATGATCTCCGCAGCATTGCCGAAGGTCGCATTGAGCAGACCGCCAATCTTATGCCCAAGGCGCTCTGCCAGCATCTCGGTAGCCTGACCAATCAACCCAGCCAGTGGGATGAGTCCCAATGCTGCCAGCACAAACGGCACAAGAGGGTGAGCATGCAGCGCCTTGGCGAGCACGGCTACTGGAGCCGCGACCAAGAGCAAGAAGAGCCAGCGATTCATTGCTCTCTATTCCAATCAAAATGTGCCATCTCAATAGCGTAGCATAATCCAAGCCAGTTGATAGGCAGAGGCACACGTTCTGCATTGAGCAGGTTGATCGTGAGCAATGGACAACACATCAGTGCCAGCCTCAGTATTTCCTGCCAATCGGATGGCAACGCATGCTGTGAACGTAGTAGGGCCATCAGTGGAGATAAGAGATACTCTATTTTTGTATCACGTATTCCCTGACGCACAGGAGACAGCATGTAGTTATGCTCTACAAATACACCTGCGTTGCGTATAGTAACATGTATTTGTAGTTGTTGAGCTATTTCGTGTGGGAAGTACATCCATGTTGCGAATACGTTATGGAAGAATGGCTTTATCACGTCTAGTAGCGGCGAATGGCGTCCGGCGAAGGCTGGATCGAAGTAGAGATAGCGTCGCTCCTCCTCCAAGAATACATTGCCGAAGTGAGCGTCACCGTGACCAATAATGGTCATGCTAGCGCGAGCTGGGTGAAGCACGACTTTTGCACGCTCTATCAACTCGCCCAAGGTCTGTGGGTAGCGGCGTTCATTAATGGTCCAATGGGAGTTCAATAGCTGCGCAAATGGCACTTCCGATGCTAAACTATGCTCGTGTTCCGGCAAAGATACGTCTTTTCCCTCGTAGAAGTTGTTGAGCCTGCCGCCCGTAATGCGATGCCAGAAGAGTTGATGTATCGGAGCACATGCGTGCTCGTCGGCGGTGCTTGCAGCAAGCGTGGATTGATAGATGTCGAGCAGACGCTCACAGTCGCGTTTTTCGGCGGCAACCAGCTTTTCCACACTGGCAGCGCCCGTATCTCCTGTCTCGACAGCGCGCATAAGATCAAACATAACAGGCCAGTACACTACGGGGTAGATAACCATCTGCTGCTCTTTCTCGTGTAGCGTGCGTAGAGGTCTGACGATATGGTAGCCAGCCTGATACAGTAGTTCGGCGTTGTAGTACTCTTCCAGCACTCCCTGCTCTTCAATGTGTGTTTTGAAGAAATAGTCTTCTCCTGCAACACGATAGATGCCATTGAATGAGTTGAGAGAGGTCGCCTTGGGCGTGAGCGTGACACTCTCCACGTGCAAATTCATGTGCCGCGCAAACCAGCGTCGCAGCAATAGCTCTGCCTGTGCATGATGCGTGAATTGCAGGCGCTGGATGGTGGCCAGGCTGTCGATGTAGGCAAGCAGTGCAGGAAGTTTGGTGATGTCTTCAATTACAAAATCGGGGCCACTCTGCTCCAGCAACATACGTGCCTCTGACGTGCGTGCTCCTGTCAGCACGGCTACGACCAGAGCGCCAGCCGCATGCCCTCCTATGACGTCGCTCGGCGTGTCGCCCACAACGATAAAACTTCCTGCTGATGATGCCTGTATAGGTTGCTCGAGAGCGCCAGCGGCAAGCAGGAATTGGTACGGGTGAGGTTTGACAAGCAAGGTCTTGTCGCCCTGCGCTTGCAACTCGGCTTCGGCACGAGCTATTTCATCATGAGTCGAGATATGGCGTTCATCGAAGAAAGAGAGCAGTCCATAATTTTCGAGCGGCAGCAACGCCTCCTGTTTTGATCGTCCCGTAGCGATGCCGAGCCTATAGACTTGCGTTCGTAACGTCTCCAATGTCGTGCGCAACTGCTCGACAGGCAAGAGGGGACGCTCGAAGTGAATACACCCTGGTTTCCCTGGCTGTGCTGGAGCATGCCCGTATTGAAGCGTATACAACTCTTCCCCTCTATACCACTCTTGAAAGAGATCCTGGCAGAACAGCCAAGACGGACTATAGCGCGTAAAGACCCCTTCTATGGCATAACCCAACCTCTGACTGGCATACACGTTCAATTGATCAAGAAGCTCCAAGCCCACACAACCGCGAAAGATAGGATCGGCGAAGAACTGGAACACCTCCGTTGTCTGGTAGTTGCCAATATACACAGTCGCTAGCTGTCGCCTGAACGACTCCATCCACCCAGCATCTTCCGGCTTCAGGGGAAGCAGCAACGAGCAGTCGGGTAGTCGGGCTAGCAGATCTATTAAGCACAAAACTATCGCGGCATAACCAGTATCCCAATTGGAGTTGATCGAACGCGCTTTGAGGTCGATAATTACCGACTTTGGTAACGTAGCGCTGCTGATACGCTCGCACTCTGCTCGTGTGGCCGCGGGATGATACACCTCTATGCTCTTATCGATATGCCAGTAGCGCGGACTATAGAGCAATTCATGTAATACTAAGCCTGCCGTGTCCCAGTATGCCTCTTCACTGGTAATGACCCCATCGAGATCCAGGATAATCAGACCACTCACGCAAACCTCTTTAACCGTTCGCGTAGGACGCGAACACTCATTGATGCTTCCTCAAAGCGGTAGCTTAAGGGAGTGACATTGATATGCACTGCACCGGCTCCGCGTAACACTGCCACCGTTTCCAGCAACGTCGAGATAGAACCACCGACGCAGACGATTCCCGAAATAGTGTACCATCCAGGCTCCATATCACTGGTGAGGTCAGAAGTTGAAACGCGTAGTTCCATACTAGACATGGAGGCATTTAGGCGCTGATTGAGTTCTGCACATGTACGCTGCATCGCCTCGTGACTCTCTCCCTGCATGTACGCTGTCACAATCGACTGATTGCGTGCCTGCATGCGTGCATCAATCAATTCAAGTATTGTTTCGGCTATTGTGAGAGCTTCCTTTTGTTGATACAGCAAGCGCGCATTGGCAAGCAGGCAAGACTGTGAGCGCAACACCACTCCGTCTTCCAGTAGCTTCAGGCGATTTTCACGCAGCGTCGTGCCAGTCTCGGTCAGGTCCACGATTAAGTCCGCCGTATCGGTCAAGGGAGCAGCTTCCAATGCCCCATGCGGCGAGAAGATTTTGCAGTGTGTGATATTGTGGCGACGAAGAAATCTCCCTGTGAGGATGGGATATTTTGTCGCAATACGGAGGCCACGGCCCTTACTTGTTTGATAGTACCCAGACAAATGCCAGAGATCGGCACACGTACTGACATCAATCCAAGTCTCTGGAACAGCGACGACAAGGCGACAGGCACCATAGCCTAGGTCACGCGCTAAAACGATCAGATCCTCGTCGTAGTCGTCCTCTTCACTCTCCTCGTCCCCATAGCCGCGATGTTCAGCTAAAATATCATAGCCCGTAATGCCGAGGGCCGCATCTGCGTTTTGCACCAAGGCGGGAATGTCTGCTGCCCGCTGAAAGACGACCTCCAACGCTGGCATGCTTCCTATACGCGCAAGGTATTGGCGCGGATTGCTACGATTGACCTTCATGCCACATTCGGCAAGAAAAGCCAGGGTTGATGCTTCCAACGCACCCTTCCCTGGCAGAGCGATACGGACCCCAGTTGCCACACTCACAGTGTTGCTGCCTTTCGCATGTTGTATTTACTTCTTTATTTCGATCCTCGGCAGCTTGCTAGGAACCTTCCGCAAAGCCAGCCTGAAAACGTACAGTCTGGCATCAGGATACAACAGATGTTAGTGTGGCGCAACTATGCACTTGCTACAACCCTTTGTCCTTTGAACCGTAGAGAAAAAAGTAGAGCAAATAATCCACAAGAGTTGGAAAGAAGAAACATATGCACGCACAAGACTACAAAGAGCAACTTCATGCGTCCTACGAGTGGTATCGCACGATGCGTAGCACCCAGCCCGTCTTCAAGGACCCAGACTGGGGCGGCTGGCACGCTTTTCGCTACGACGACATATCAAGCGTTACAGGGCCGTCTGTCGTGAGTGATTCTCCCTCATCCTACGCGTTGCAGTGCAACCAACGGGATCTCACGTGTCGTCTTGGCCTGATGGTCAGTGACTAGAGGCCATTGCTCCAAAAGTCGCTCTCGCGCTTCCCCTTCTATGGTGGTGGCAAGAGCGTTGAAGGTCTCTTGCCCAACTTCGACAGTGACCTGTGGATGAGCCACAAGATTAAGATACCAGTCCGGATGTTTCGGCGCGCCCATAAAGGAGGCGACCACGATGAGTCGATCCCCATCGGGCTTGTAGCCTAGTGGTACCGTGCGCGGTTTTCCGCTCTTCTTTCCTATCGTAGTGAGTAGGAGCAAGGATCCACCTTCATACACCCCTCCCACCTTTCCTTCATTTGCACGGAACTCCTCAATAATCTGACTGTTCCAATTATTTATATCACTCATAGTGATGATCCTTTCTTGCATGTAATGACAATAGCGTTCGCATAGATCAAGCAGTGATAGGATAGTACTATCAGCTCTTGCTTTCAACGATGCTGGCAGTACCTTCTTCCGTTTGGTTCTAAGAATTGGTGAACCGATGGTACGTCTGACAGAGCGCATGCTTCAGACAGCGACCGTTACCTGCCGCCACATCTGATACCCAACGGGCGCAAGGTTGTCTAAGGGCAGCATACCACCATTGACAATAGACTCTGCATTTGTAAACACCTCATACAGATGCGTTCCATCCTGCAACCCAGCATAGCGCACAGGCAGAGCCATAAGCGGATCACTCGCTCTGCGTGCCACTACCAGTAATCGTTCCTCTGCTGCCTCACGCAAGAAGGCTAGTGTCTCACCAGCAGCATAGAGCAGTTGGAAGCCACCTCCACGTAAGGCTGGAGATGTGCGTCTCATACGGATAAGTTTCTGATAGAACGCACGTCGATCACTGTTCCACTCTTGCACGTCCCATATCATACAGCGTCGGCAATCGGGGTCATGCTCACCTGCAAGTCCAATTTCATCACCATAGTAGATACTTGGCACACCGGGATAGGTAAAGAGCAAAGTTACCGCAAGTCGCAGAAGTACCTCATCGCCACCCAAGATTGTGTGGATACGTGGCGTGTCATGACTGCCTAACGTATTGAACTGCTGC
>JAFATZ010000058.1 GCA_019243675.1 Ktedonobacteraceae bacterium
ATATCTCTATGGTGCGGGGAAAGGTTACCATAACTTCGTCTGTATCTTCGTTGGCACTGGCATTGGCTCCGGCATCGTGCAAAATGGCAGTCTGTACACGGGTCTGACAGGGACCGCAGGCGAAGTGGGTCATATTACCATTGCTGCGGAAGGGCGTATTTGCGGCTGTGGCAGCCGTGGATGTCTGGAAGCGTATGCTTCGCGTACTGCTATTACCAAAGCGATCATGGCAGAGATCCATCACGGGCGCTCTTCGGTACTGGCAGACGAGGCCGAGCGCCAGTTGAAAGCAGGTGAGACCATCATCCGTTCGGGAATACTGGCGAACGCTATTCAGCAGAAAGACGAATTGGTGATAGAGGTCGTCTGCGAAGCTGCCAACTACCTCGGTTACGGACTAGCCTCCGTCCTGAACTTCTACAACCCCGACTGCATCATCCTCGGTGGAGGCGTCATTGAGGCCATTGATCTGCTGTTTGAAACCGCTGTTCATCGTGCTCGTATCACTGCTCTGACCGCGCCAGCTAAGAAAACGCCTATTGTACGTGCAAAGCTGGGTGATTTCTCTGGTGTTGTTGGTGCTGCTTGTTTGGCTGCTCAGAGCGCTGGGTATCAGTTTCCTGTGTAGCTTCTCTCTCTGCTGCTATCTGTAAATAGGCACTCAAAAAGAAAGTAGAAACGTGTGGCTTCTAGGTCGAGGAGTTGTCCTCTAGAAAAATAACATCTTCGTAGACACTCGCAAGAGGAAAGCTGATACCGAGACTTGTGACCACGACCTCGTCGCCTGGCCCAAAAGGGGAGAGCTTCCAGAAAGGATGTTGCTCACGTTGGTAAACCTCGATGGACTTCTGTTGTGTGTCCACCAGCACGTATTCCTCGACAGTCGGACAGGCTCGATAATAGCTGAACTTCTTTCCTCGATCTTTGGCTTCAGTACTGGGTGAGAGGACTTCAACAATGAGACGTGGAGACTGCACGATGTCGACCCTCCCCCTGTCGCGTGGATCACACGTAACAGAGACATCAGGATAGACGTAGCGTTTCTCAGAGAGGCGCACTTTCATATCAGAGTCATAAACACGGCATGGGCTACCACGAAGCTGGTTACGGATGAGGCTAGCGATATTCTGCTTAATTATGGAATGATCAGCAGTTCCTCCTGCTAGCATGTAGGCATAGCCATCAATGAATTCATAGCGTTCTTCGCTGCTGCTACGTTCAAGGGCCAAATACTCATCGACACTCATCAGTAGTCGATGTGGTTGAGCAACCATTCTTTTATGTTCCTTAGCAAGCAAGTCTAGGATGTTTTTCTAGCTTAGAACCTAGCAAAAAACTGTCCTACTCTACATCGAAATCCTGGCAGAGTTGGCGATTGAAGTGTGTCTGCCTCACCAAGTGTCTTATCTAGCTCAAGGATGCCTTCTTGTCGCCGATAGACTTCAAGGCGCTGCTCTTGCCAGTTCACAATCCAATATTCCTCAGCACCACGACGTGAATAGAGTTTGAGTTTTACTTCGCGGTCTCGACGTTCATTGATTGAACCAGGAGAAAGAACTTCAACCACAAGTTCAGGACAACTATGCAGTTTTCCGTCCTCCCACAATGCCGTCTTTAAGCGTTCTCGACTAATCCAAACCACATCGGGGACAACATTGGTATCATCGGTAAAAATGATCCCAGGCCCAAGATTGGCCAAGCCAGCTTCTGATTGCTCACTCCAAGCCTTGAGTAGAGCAGCCAACTGAAAGCAAACTAACTGATGTTGCCAATCTGGTTGTTTTGACACGTACAATTCTCCATCAATAATCTCATATCGCTTACCATCGTCTGGTAGCAGTTCTAAGTCATGTATCGTCCAGCGTACTGTCTTCATCATACGTTCTCTCTCTGCTCCTAGTGTCAGCTCGTCTATCTCAAACGGTAGTGTGTACATTGTACCATGAAAAACAGCCAAGTGGGCACACAGCAAACAGGAAGTGCTTCAGCATTGCCGAAGCACTTTCTCTGCACGCACTTGTTATACCGTTACTGGCTCCTCCAGCTTGGGGAACAGCGGAGTAGGCATTGGCAACTTTATATCGGCTGGCACCCGCTCTAGTCGCCAGTGCGCATTACTCACATCCCCTTCAAAGCCCAGGTAATGATGCAGCTTCTGCGATGAGAAGGGCAAGTAGGGATAGAAGAGGATATGCAGGCCACTGATGACCTGCAGCATGACGTAGAGTGTCGTACTTGCGGCCTCATGATCGGTTTTGATCTGCTTCCAAGGAGCTTGCTCGTCTAGGTAGCGATTAGCAGCATGCGCCACCGCCATAGCTGCGCTCAGGCCATCCTTGAAGTGGCAGAGGGCGATGTTGTGTCCCACCAGGCCAAAGCCTGCCTCTACCTTTGCCAGAATCTCACGATCCCCCTCGCGTAGCGCCTGTGGCTTGGGCACGACACCATCAAACTTGCTTTGCAAGAAGCTGAGTGTGCGATGCACAGCATTACCGTACGTTGCCACTAGTTCGTCGTTGTTGCGTCGTATCAGTTCTTCAAAGGTAAAATCGCTATCGCGTCCCTCTGGTGCTGTCGCCGATAGATAGTAGCGTAGCGCGTCTGCACCGTAGCGATCTAGTATATCTCGTGTCCAGATCACATTACCGCGACTGCTCGATGCCTTGGCCCCGCTCATCGTCATAAATTCATTGGCGGGTACATCATAGGGCAGACTGCGGTTGCCATAGCCGATCAGCATGGAAGGCCAGATGATCGTATGGAAAGGAATATTGTCCTTACCGATAAAGTAGTAAGACTTTACAGCAGGAAGCGTCTGTTCTGGCACCCACCATGTCTTCCAGGCTTCGGGTGTGCCCTGTTTCTCAGCCCATTCCACCGAGGCCGAGAAGTAACCGATTACCGCGTCAAACCAGACATAAATGCGTTTGTCTTCGTATCCCTCTAGCGGGATAGGCACGCCCCAATCCAGATCGCGTGTAATTGCACGAGGATGCAATCCCTCTTTGAGCCAGTTCAGGGCAAAGCTGAGTGTATTTGCGCGCCAGTGGTCCTTCTCTTTCGACAGCCATTCCATCAGCGGCTCTTGCAGCTTAGGCAAGTCGAGGAAGAAGTGCTCAGTTGTGCGTATCTCCAACTTGCTGGTCTTACTACCGCACAGCCGACACTTGGGGTCAATCAAATCGATGGGGTCTAATGTGTGGCCGCAATTGTCGCACTGATCGCCGCGTGCCGCTGGATAGCCGCAGTTGGGGCACGTTCCCTCGATGTAGCGGTCGGGTAAAAAACGGCGGTCTGTTGGGCAGTAGGGAGACTCCATCGTATCCTTAAAGATGTAGCCCTTGTCATACAGGGTTAAAAAGAAATCTTGTGTGATGCGATAATGATTGGGTGTCCCCGTCTCTGTATAGATATCCCAGGACATGCCAAGCCGTTGCCATACCTCACAGATTTCGCGGTGATAGCGAGCGACGAATTCTCTAGGAGAAATGCCTTGTCGCTCTGCATCAACGAGGATAGGAGTGCCATGTTCGTCGCTGCCTGAAACCATCAGAACGTGATTTCCGGCCATACGGTGATAGCGGGCAAATGTGTCGGCTGGCAGGTATGCACCAACAATTTGCCCAACATGGGTAGAGCTTTTCGCGTACGGCCAAGCGACGCAGACAAGTATATATTCATTCATAAGAGAATAATCTCCCTCTAGAGAAGGATAGTAGGTTGGGGACTATTATAGCAAATTGGTTCTAGATGTACAAGCCCTTCTTTTCCATAGCAAGGAACCTCTATCGTGGAGGCAGTAACAACGGTTGTCTATGCTGTCTATAACCTCAAAGCCAGCTTTTTAGGCGTGATCTGACTCCCGTTCTCCCTTTAAGGATTGAAGCGTTTGTGCGACCTGCTTGTCCATATGATAACTCTCTGCATCAGAGGGAAATGTACCTGCTTGAATATCGGCGAAGAAGCGCTGTAGTCCCTCGGTAGCTGCATCAGCTAGGTGCGCATACTGGCGCACGAACTTTGGTCGGTGACCATCGTACAGGCCCAACACATCGTGAAACACCAGCACCTGACCATCGCAGTGGGGGCCAGCGCCAATGCCAATAGTAGGAACCGACACTTCCTGTGTAATAATCTGTGCTAGAGCGTCCGGGATACCTTCCAGAACGATGGCGAACACACCAGCGTCGGCCAAGGCACGAGCATCTGCCACCAACTCGCGAGCAGCATCAGTTTGCTTGCCCTGCACTCGATAGCCACCCATCGTGTGGATCGATTGCGGGGTGAGTCCGAGGTGTCCCATCACTGGAATCTCAGTGGCAAGCAATGCTCCAATCATCGGCAAGCGCTTGCGGCCACCTTCTAATTTCACAGCTTCGGCTCCACCTTCGCTTAGAAGACGCCCGGCATTGCGTATCGTCTCTTCCACAGACAGGTGATAGCTCAGCCAAGGCATGTCGACCACGAGCAGGGCACTCGGCTTCGTTCGTGCAACAGCCGCCGTGTGATGAATCATTACATCTATCGTCACTGAGAGCGTATTCTCATATCCTAACACGACAGTAGCCAGCGAATCGCCTACTAGGATGATATCTGCTGAAGCACGCTCGGCAATGCGCGCCGAAGGAGCATCATAGGCAGTCACTACCGTCACTTTAGGCCCATCCTTGCGAGCCTGGATAGCAGGTGTGGTCACTTTGTCCCGCATAATCTGTTCCTTTCAAATCCAGTTCAAGATATTGGAGGAGTTTTCAAGTTACCCCAAATCATTATTGAAGTGCAATTCCCACATCCCAACTGCCATCGGCACGTAGCAGAAAATTGTCTATCAAACGCACCGAGCCTATCTGCACTGCAATGACGAGCACCGCTGGGGCATGCAGGCTCTCCAGGAGTAGAAAACTGTGGGGGTCACGAACTTCGGCGTAGTCCAGTACAGCACGCGGCTCCGAGGCGACCACATCAGTCATTGCTCTTGTTACTGCGGCTGCATTGCCTGATGGGCGCTCCTCAAATGCTAGGCGACCAGCTTGCAACGCTCGGTAGAGGACAGTTGCCGCGAAACGATCCTCTGGACTAAGGTAGACATTGCGGCTACTCATGGCCAAGCCATCAGCTTCGCGTATGATTGGTAAGACGTGCAGCCGCAGCGGAAGATGAAAGTCGGCTGCCATACGCGAAATGACAGCGGCCTGCTGCGCATCCTTCTGACCGAAGTACGCCTGATGTGGCTGCACAAGCTGAAACAATTTCAGCACTATGGTGGCTACACCACGGAAATGGCCGGGCCGTCTAGCTCCTTCGGCCTGCTCAGCGAGCGGCCCCGTTGGCTCCACATAAGTCACAAAGCCAGATGGGTAAATCTCATCTAACGTAGGAATGAATACAATATCTACGGCAGCAGCTTCGAGCAGTTGCAGATCACGCGGTACATCACGAGGATAACGTTCCAAGTCTTCGTGCGGTGCAAACTGTGTTGGGTTCACGAAAATGCTCACTACGACTAGCTTGTTCTCCGCTCTAGCGTG
>JAFATZ010000139.1 GCA_019243675.1 Ktedonobacteraceae bacterium
ATTGCCTACTACCTTGTTTAGCGTCTCCTCAAAAAGCAACACGTGCTTAAGCCAACTCTGCGGAGCAAGGTTCACCAGACTATCGCGAATACGCTTGCCATCAAGCGTCAAGTAAACGCTCAGCACAAGTATCAGCAGAATATTGATTAGGGCACCACTGAGGACTAGCAGAATATTGACTGCACTTCCTGCGGCTAACTGCGCATAGCTAGTCGCCTGGCTACTTATTTGGTCAATTGCCTGTGTAATGTTAGTTTGTGGGATACCTGCTTGCTTGACGAGATAAAGCTGAAAGTTCGATAGACGGTTAGGCAGATCACTGAAGAAACTTATTACCGTTGCCGAGAGTGCGACGACTTGATGCACTAGTGAGGAGATCAGCAATGCACTGAGCGCACTGAGCACGACCAGGATCACAATATAGACGAGCAGAGTAGCGGGGATACGAGGAACCTTATATCTTACTAACCGGTTGACGAGTGGCGTGACCAGAAAGGCAATCGCCATAGATAGGAGCAGAATAACGACCACATCCACAAATTGGCCAAGAACTGTCCATGCCGCCCATAAAATAATGCCGATGCAGATAACAGAGATAAGGATATCACGCCTCTGCTGCCAGATAGTTGAGTTCATGTATATTATCCCTTTTCTCCACCAATAGATTGTTATCAAACCGCTCTTGTAAATATTGTGACAGCTTTCAGCTAAAAATACAAGAGAGAAGAGGTGTTGGTGCAGGCCTCCGCTCGCACCAACACCTCTTCTCTCAAAACGTCGGGGGCGGCAGTTCAGAGTTGCACATTGTCGCTGGGACGTGCCGGGCGAAATGAGCCATTTTCATTAATAAAGACAAAATGACTTCCCTGCACATTCACAATCATATCAGGCTTGCCGTCACCATTGACATCCTTGAAGCTGAGCGTCACCACAGCTAAGTCTTCGCCTGGCCCAATGAGTAGGGGGCCGACATAGACTTTGGCCTGTGCAGAGTCGCCGCCAGGGAACTCAATAACCTCTACGTGGCGGCGTAAGTTCAATGCCACAAAATGACTGGGGTTGGCCACTGAATCGTTATGACCGACAACCATGTCGGTTTGAAAGGTGCGAGGCCGCCCATAGTGCCAGTCGTCTTGCGTCACTTGCCACCAGTTCAAGAGTATATTCAAGAGCATCCAGCCTACTAGCATCACGATCATGGCTAGGCCGACGTAGACAAGCCAGTGAACATGCCTATCTCTCGTGGCATTGTCCGGTGAAAGTCGGTCACCTCCCCTATATGGTTTAGGCTCCTCCGTCTGTGCAGATGGTCGTCTACTTGCCGCTGGTATATTCGCCTGGGTAGCGGTACGACGCGGAGGAATGGGATTATGAGAACCCTTTCGTTGAAATGTGTATACATCAGATATAGTACCCTGTGCAGACAACTGAACGTCGGCTTGTGGATGACCTCTGTGCATAGAGACATCGCTTCGGTAGCGCCGCGTACTAGTGGGCATACGAGTAGGCCATATATCATCCGGCTCTTCTTCATAGCAGTCGCCGCTATTGGCTTGCGACTGTGAATACGGAACTTGCCGAGATTTGCGCTGCACGTGACTTTGCTCCAACTGGTCACCTCCTCTCAGTCTAAGGTTCTGTGTATGAGAGTATACTGAACGTATGTTCTAATGCACATTAATCATACATGGGAACATATGTTCTTGTCAATAGGAATAGGAAGAAAATGTACTGTGGTAAAAAAGTCTCATTTTCTCATCCATTCTCTTGCAAAAGGAAGAGATTGATGCTATCGTAGAGCCATCTTAACGTGGAAATGGTATGGTGGTGTTTTAGACTGTGACCTTTTACCTTAGCTCTCTCGAAGGTTCTGCATCTCTGTGCAAGGGGATGTTTTGGTTCGTCTAAACACCAAGGATAGAGAAGGAAGTGATAACCCCAATGAAACGACCTTATAAGCATATCCTCAAGAATCTCTTTCATGAGCAGGCTACAGAAATTATTCCCCTCTTGCTGCCTGAATACCGAGTGGAAGAGGTTATAGATATGGAGATGCCGGACATCAAATCAACCGAGATTGAAGGCCCTCCAAGTGAGTTTGAACAGGGGCTAGTGGGACTAGCTCTGCCAGGAGCCCAGGTGCTAAAAGCATATAAAACCGAATGGATAGAGCACTCGGGCAACTTTGAACGTGCCTATCGCGTCCAGCACATAGACCCTGATTGGCCTAAATACCTCGTTATTGAGATGCAGACAGAATCCGGAGACCGTCGTCTCCCTCGACGCCTCTTGTGCTCTTTTGAACGGGCCAATCGGTACGCGGTAGAACATGGGGAGGAAGAGGATACTACAAGCATGACTTGGATAAGCCATGCTTATCCAGTCGCACTCTGCCTATTCCCCCAATCGGTACCTGCCCCTATACGAGACAAAGTTGGCGGAAGAGTCACGCTCTCGTTCGATTTCGAGGTGGTTGGCCTATGGGAGAAAGATGCGCGAGAGTTTCTGAATACCCATGTCAGTGCCCTCTACTTTTTGCTTCCGGTAATGAAAAATGC
>JAFATZ010000247.1 GCA_019243675.1 Ktedonobacteraceae bacterium
GGCTTCGTCTTCATTGCACCACAAGCAGCCGGCCTGACGTGGTATCCACATAACTTTCTCGACCCCATTGCTAGTAATGAACCGTGGCTTTCGTCGGCTCTCGCTGTGATTGATGAAATGCTCACTTACCTGGAGAAAGCAGGCATCGCGCTTGAGCGCACCATGTTACTAGGGTTCTCGCAAGGCGCATGTCTCTCGCTGGAATATGTGGCTCGACATGCGCAACGCTATGGCGGCGTCGCAGGACTGAGCGGAGGGTTGATAGGACCAGACGAGACTCCACGTGAGGCTAGGGGGTCGCTAGCAGGAACGCCAGTCTTTCTAGGTTGTAGCGAGGTAGATTTTTACATTCCTAAGGAGCGCGTACAGTTCTCGGCCCAAGTATTACAAAAGTTAGGTGGCGAAGTGACTACGCGGCTCTATCCACGCATGGGCCATACCGTAAACCAGGATGAAATCTCCTTTGTAAACAGCATGATGAATGCAGTGAGATAACTGTATAGGAAAGTAAGCAAAGCGAGGTTGAAAGGGGCGGACTACCCCTTTCAATCTCACTTCTTCTCTCACAGGACTATTGAGATACCAGGGTCGGCTCCGATGCAGCAGCTTCACCCGACGGAAGCGACGCTTGGTCACTCCTGAGACGGAGCAGTAAGGCACAGGCATAGAATATCATTACCGGGATAAGGAGCAGGCGGTAACCAATCAACATGCTGAAGTATTCCATTCCGCCTCCAACCATGATGCCCAGCAGGTTTGAGGCAAAGGCAATATCAGCCGTTTCACTATCTCGAAATGAATTCGTGAAGATGATGTTGGCCAGAAACACTGGCGTGAAAGCTAGCACGCTTGCCAGAATGTACCTGAGGATAGGGTTGTTCAGGAGCAGTGCTTCGGGCGGCAAGAGGATATTTAAAAGCAATACTGCAAAGAGTAACAGGTAAAACACGCTGATGCGCTTGAACTTAAAGCGTCTGTTCACCAGAATCGCCAGCAGTACACTGCTCAGGATGGCGAAAAAGACCAGCGAGTTCACCAGCCAGGTGCTACCGAACAGCAGGGAGAAAGTGGTCAGGCTTTTGACTTCAAGCAGCATAAAGGCCACGCCCAGGAAGAACATATGCCAGTCAAAGCGGCGCAGCGTCTTGCGAGGAGCAAATGTCAGCGTGCCGAGTAGAGCAAAGAGAACAACCATAGCCAGGCCGAGGATGTAAATGGCCGGGAAACTGCGACCTGGTAGGTAGAGGAACGGCCAATCATCGTCTGCTGGTGTAATTGAGTTCAAAGGAAAGTAACCCTGTCCGATCGTACGCAGGACGGTAGAATTCGCAGGCGCAGGCTGCTCGTGATAGGTGCCAAATTCACCTTTCGGCAGTGTCGCCAGACGTGGCCCCACCATAATCGCTGCAGCACGTCCTGCGCCGCCATAGGTCGTCACCAACGGCTGCTGGTGAAAGGCATTGCCTGCCATGTCGGCCAGTTTCTGCACCAACCAGTCTTGACGGTAGTAGTTGTACAGCACAAGCATACCATTACTCGTCAGGTGTGTCCGCGCCTTGGCGATTGCATCCTGGGTGAGCAGGAAACTTTCAAGGCGCAAACTGGTATTGTTCGAGGTAAGCGTCAATGAGTCGGGCAATGCGAAAATAATCAGATCAAAGTGATCGGTGGTATTCTGCAAGAAACTGCGGCCATCATTGATGACTACATGAACGCGTGGATCATTGTAGGGTTTATTAGGGTTGAGCTGAGCACCGAGCTGCTGGATGGTGGGATCAATCTCGACCGCTGTGACCGAATCGACGCCATGTGCTAGGGCAAGCGCAGTGTCAGAGCCAGTCCCAGCTCCAAGAATGAGGGCATGGTGGAATGCTCCTGAGCCGAATACATTGTATATCTCTTTGTAGAAGGGTTCCTTATACTGCCAGGGGATCATCGCCTGATGCCCGATATCATTCACATCAACAATGTAACCACTGGGAACAGCAGGTCTGATGACGATTTTATAGTATGGCGACCAGTACGTGCCAGCATGCGACTGGAGCCGACCGACCCCAACAAGAGTAGCCGCCAAGACGACTGCTACCAACAGCACAGTTCGCTTCGCACTGAGAAGTAGCAGCAAGACGCTCAGGACAGCGAACCAGACCAGTGGTGGCAGAGAGAAGTAGGATATGGCAGAGAAGGCGGCAATTCCCGCTAGGCTACCAATGATATCATAGGTGTACGCTGTCAATGGATTCAACTGCGAGAACAACTGGCCAAAAGCACGGGATAAGGGAATGAAGCACAGGGTCACCATGCCGAAAATGAGTGGCAACACCAGAAAGCTTTCGGATTGGGCACTCTGCTGACTAGCAACTCCGAAGTAAAGAACCTGCGTTGAATTGATGACAAGCTCGAACTTTGTCTTCGCGATGATCAGCACTAATAGTGCCAGCAAGAGCGGGAACGGGGGAAACCAGAAACGCTCGCGGCGCGCTGAGAGCATCCCGAGGCCAATGCCCAGGAAAGATGCCAGCAGGAGAAAGTTGTTAAAATAACTCAGGTAGCGGACGTACGACGGAATCCAGCGAATGCAGAGCAATTCAAAGAAGAGCATTGTAAAAGAAATGAGAAAAGTACGCGCACGCTTATCGGTAATGAAAGGACGTGTAGGCGTAAACCAATCCAGGAAATGTAATAGAGTTAGGCTGAATTGCTTCAGTCGTTCAACAAACGGTCCGTTGTCCTTTGGTAAGGCGATATTTTTCATGAAAGAGCCTTTCTGTTTGATTTGATAGATACCCGCCTACTTTTCGACTCATGGTAAGGGCGGGAGAGGAACGGAAGTCGAGTAGTGATCCTCATGCTCGCCCTCGTACTCGGCAAGTGCCGAGGAAGCAAACTCCTTACGTCCCCAGTTTCTAGTGGAGCGTACTTGCCACCAGTTAAAGAGATAGGCTAGTGTGAGGAAGACAAGAAATGCATTGCGCGTCATCACACTTTCGATAAAGCCCGGCTTGTATGGTACTGGCAACCTAATCGGGCTTATATAGATGAAAGGAAAGATATAGGTGGTAAGCAGTGAGATGGGAATCCAGACAATGAGCCAGATGCGATTATAGGCCCCGCTATAGGACAGCAAAGGAATCAACCACATGAGATATTGGGGACTGAATACTTTGCCTGTCACAAGGAAAATCAGCAAGACCGCAACAAATGCCTGGATAAGATCCAGCTCACCATGCCACTGCAGGAAGAGAGCGTACAGATAGCCAAGTACAAGCAGCACATCTAAAAAGAGCTCTACATACCTCCCCAAACTGCTGACGACATTGGTCGAGCCAAAGGAAGAAACAACGTGGACAGGGAAACCAAACTGAGCTGCCAGAAAGAGTATTGGGCTGCCCGTCGACTCGATCTGCACCGGGCGATGGATGAAGTAGCTCAACTGGCCCAACACAGCGCCCTGGAAGTTCAACAGTGCGAAGCAACCAGTGACAGCGAGTAGGATAGCGAAAAATATGGTAGTGTTTTTCCAGTGCCAGCGACCGATGGTACGCAGTGTTTGCCACAGTTCTGCTGGTAAAGATTGCAGTGTAAAGGATTGCTGCGGCGTGTAGAAGCGCTTTGCGTACCGTTGTTCCGCCATGAAAAGAGCAGGCAAGAACAGTAGTGGATAGATTTTCAGGAGGACAGCAAAGGCTAGCGTGATATAGGCGTAAGTCCAGCGCTTATGTTCGGCAGCGATGACACAGATCAGGGTGAGCACGGCTGGCACGAGGTCAAAGCGACCCAGTGCTATGCCCCACGCCCCGATAACGAGGTATATGGCAAAAGCCAGCGCCGCCCCTCGGGGAGCGTAGCGCTGTAGCAGCCAGTAAATAAAGACAATTGTCAGTACCATCAGGATTGCGAACACTATCGTATAGTACTGCAAGGGCGCGAAGAGGGCAAGTGAAAAAATGACAAGCGAGAGCGGTGGATATTCAAGCGGCAGTGCGTGAAATGGCGGAACTTTCAATGTTGCAGCAGGCAAAAAATCGCAGTGGGCTAAGGGAGGATATAAATTGACTCCGTTGCCTCCGTGCCAGAAGGTGAGTGCATAGCAGGCATAACGTCCCACAGCAGCATGGATCCGGAAATATTCCCAAGACCCTCCAAAAAATAACAAGATGACTGCCACGATAATGGGAAGATAGGCCAGGAAACCCTGACGCGCCAGCAACCTATCCCAGAGCAGAATGTATACTTTCTTCCCTTCTCCTGATAGTTGTTTCTCCGTTATCTCTTTCCGCAACATAACTACTTTATCGCGCTCTACGCACATACGTACGCGCTCTCCTTCACTGGTTCTATTGGATATACTCTTTCGCAGGGGATAAGAATGCGATCCAATGCAATATCTGAGCAGATTTATTTACTGATATATAATACGGACATCTCACTGGAAAATCTCACTGCAGGGAGGGAGTAGACCCTTTGGGTTGAGTCTTAATTGGTAGAATGGATGCTATCGGGGCTTACAGTTCCAGATGAATGAGGTGGTGCGTGTGGAGTTGTAGTCCACACGCACCTAGCATTTTTGAACTAGCTGACTTATCCCTGGGTCGGTACTTCCCAATGGCCTAAAGGTCCATCTAGGGCTTCTCGTATATCTCCACTTATCTTGCCAACGTCTCTAGAGAGCCGCTCTAGGTAGCGTTGCACTCCGTAGATACGTTCTAGACAACGGATGTTTCCGTGGGCGCGGCACAGTTGTGCCGACTCAATAGCAAGCTCGCCACCTTCCTGGTACTCGCCGCCGCGTACAAGGGTGACTGCTCGCGAGGTCATGAGCAGAATTTTCCAGCGCATGGTCGGGGGAAGTTCTGTGGCTGCCTCATCTAGATATTCAAGAGCTTTTTGCATCTGGCCTAACGTGCCGTAGCTTCGCCCATATTCCTCTAGAACCGTTCCACGACAGTACAGCCCGTTGGTACTACTTTGTTCGGCGTCAATTTCGCCTACGAGCCGCTCTGCCTCTGCCAGCGCTCGCTCGAACCCGTCGATGTCTCTTCTCTGCACATATGCGCGACCTAAAAGCTGGATAGCATTGCCACGGGCTGCTACATCTGCTAAAGGTGTTGTGTCGCGTGCCGCTTCTAGATACGTAATCGCTTCGTCTGTGTCCCCTTCACGGCGTAACATATCCCCATGATAGGTAAAGGCCAGATTGAGCAAGGTGTCTTCGTGGAGAATACGCGCTATCTGTGCCATTTGCTCAAAGTGTGCTATAGCCTTGTGGATCTCAGTGGTATGTGTATTCAACGAGGTCACATAGCCTGTAACGTGATGAGTACGGGCGAGCCTTACTAACAGCTCATGGTCTTCTTTGGTGATTTGTGCTCTCAAGTCTTTGACGAGCTTTTCACCAGCCACACGTGCCTCATAATTACGGGCATTGGCAACCAGGGTCCACACATGGGCAAGTGCTTTGTCTATTTGCTCAAGTGTGAGCGGTAAGTGGACAGAGGAGACTACGCCTAGCAGTTCAGGCTCAACGTTTAATAATTCAGCTATACGTTTTAGCTCTTGTGCATCGGTCAAAACTTCCTCACCGTTTTTCCAACGGCGTAAAGTACGCTCGCCAATGTTCAGATATTCAGCAAGATCTAGCTGATTCATAGGGTGCATCTTTAGGTACTCTGTAAGTATCTTGGAGAGCGGTGTCTTAAAACGGGCTTTTGGTTCTTTCTGGGGCATAATTTGGCCTCTTCTATATTACGGCATTTCGGCTTAGAAACGGCAAAACGTGGCCTTCACTTTTCTATTGATCTCAACCACAATATTACTAGGCATATCAAGCACATTATAGTTTGTCGAGCTAGATTTGACAATAGTCCACAAGGAGACACCCTTTTAAGCCCTTTTAGTAATTTAGAGAGGTAGACGATAACCTTGAGTAAGAGAAAAAACCGCACCAGCCAGCAACCACACCAGCCCTCACACGTCTGTTTTCCGCTGCCAACGGTACGCCTATTGCAAGAGGCGCTACGCACCTTCGAAAGAGCACTCTGGCAAAAACCTGATGCTCTGCCCAACGTTGCTTTTGCCAAACAGGTCGTCTACTGCTTAAAAACCAAGGTAGAAGATCTGCTGCAACGCGAAGACTGGGAGCAAGAAACCCCCTTGGACGCCAATGAAATCCACATCCTGTCTGCGGGAATGCAGATGTATCTGTTAGAGCTGATGGTCTCAGGTCAACAGGAGGCTCTGCTGCCCTGCTTTGCCCTGTGTCAACACTTCAGCCAACTTGTCGAGCACGTAGACGCCAAGCAAGCAGAACGGAGAGGCTAGAAGCTCCTCCCAGTGTAGGGGACCCTGCTCCTAGCTCTCCAAGAAAGTCCTAGTGCAATGTGCCCTTCGAGCATGTCCCCACGTTCGTTATAGATGGTAGCACACCGTCAGGAAGCAGATAG
>JAFATZ010000304.1 GCA_019243675.1 Ktedonobacteraceae bacterium
GTTGCCGTGTTTTTGCGTACCATCCCAGAGCTTGAGCAGATCATAGCGCTTGACCCATTTCAACACCTGAATGTCACACCTGATATGAGATTATGCGTGGTGTTTACGGACAAGATAATACCCGATACTCTTGCTTTGCCACTTCGTTCACCAAAAAACGATATGGAAATTGTATACACGACAGAGCACGAGGCGTTTACGGTTTGGTACCTTATAAATGGTCGGCCCCCCGCTGCACAAGGCTTCAAACTACTAGGAGACAGGACGACTACCCGCTTCTTTCATACAGTTGGCAAGATTCTGCAGGCAGCAAAGAAAGGCGAGACACTCAAATAACCGTCCTCTGTGCGAAGATACCATCGTTCAAGGCTTGAGCGATAGCTTGTACACAAGCTCGTGGTCTATTTCTGCGCCTGTTGGTCGAAATCCTATGCTCATATACAGATGTCGAGCGCGATCATTTTCTGGATGGACAGTCAGTTGAAGGACCTCACATTGAGTATGATTCTGCTTGAGAAACTGAAGAAACAAGCGTAATGCTTGCTTGCCATATCCTTGCCCCTGATAGCGATGGTCGATGAAGAAATGAAAGAGCCAGTAGTTTTCGCTACTCCCCGGCTCATACGCTAGTTCGGTAAACCCAATCATATCTCTTGTAGTGTAAAACGCATACGGTGTCCAGATGAGTCCTCCTGGACGAACATATGCTTTTGCAAGTGCAATCGCTGCAATGGGAACATAATCCGCGATGAAGCCTTGTTGTTCGGGATGGACAGCCAGATGGAGAGCGGTACGCCAGTTTTCGCGTGTCACTTCACGTAGCGACAGCTCATCCATCTGTTTCTCTCTCTGATTATTCGAAAAAAGCTAGCGGCTGGCAGAACGATTTGCAGCAGATGTCCGCCGCCGTCCCTGTGCTACTGGTGTCGCTCTGGGCTTTCTCCTGGCTGTCCGATAGTGCGGGGCGGTTGCTTCAAAAGAATGTGCTTCGTGCTTGCGCGTGGTTCTCCCAAAGCGAGACTGCTCTCCTGCCATTGCTCGGTCTACGGGAATAGGGACGTTCTGACAAGGGAATGCCTTCTGGCTCCTGTGCAGATGATTTGGCGAGTCATGTTGTAAATCCTAGGATTCTGCGGCTGGAATTTACACCTCAGCAACCTTTGGATAGACTTCTTAGAGCAGATCAAAAGGGAACACTCAGCAACCTAGGGGCTATTCGTCGCTTGCGCTTCCTACGGGCCTGACTCTTGAAGTGTGCCAGGCCCGTAGGAAGCGCAAGCTATGAGGGTTTTTCTAACCTTGCTATCAACGACGCTAAAAGGTCTCTAATCTCTACCGTGTTGGCTTTAATGTCGGCAAGTTCCCCATAGACATGCTCAAACCGACGATCTACGCTCTGAGAAAGCGCCTCTATGCTGGCCTTCACTTCTGCTACCTGCCCGGCAATGCTTTCAACATCTTGCGCAACCTCTTCAATGCGGGCGGCTGCTGCGATGGCTTGCCGCTCCTGGGCGGATACCTGCGCCCGTAGCTTGGATAGTTCGGCACTCATCAATCACTCTCCTTTTGGGCTGCCTTCCTATTCCAACTTTCGTATGGTCGGCGATGAGGTCGCCCACACCGCCGCCAATCCCAAACTGGACGTGAAAGTTTCCCTTCATCCAGCTTTTCAGTGTATGGTCATTGGATATTGATACCTGCGGCTGCGAGTTTGAGGCGTTTTTGTTCGGCCTCAAGATGTTTCGCATGCCGCTCATCGTGGCAATGGCGATGGATCAGCATTTTGTTACTCAGAGAGGTGTGGTCGTGGTCTCGGTCAATGTGGTCCACTTCCATGATGTCTCCATCTTGAAAGTGCAGTTCACACCAGCGGCATTTTCCCTGTTGCTTCTGAAGCAGTCGCGCTTTCGTCTCATGCATCATTGGATGGGATTTCAAGCGTTGGCTCCAATAGAGCAAGTTTCCATCATAGGGACTCGCTGTTCCTTTCACTTTGGTATACCTCTGGATAGCTGTTTTGCTGTGCATTCGCAGTTCTGCACCTGTGGGTGTCGCAAACACCCACTTGCGCCTTTCCACTTGATGCCAGTATCGTTGCGTCATCCATTGGGTTCCTTTGTCGGGGTGTCTTGCCCTTACCCACCTGGCAAGCTGTTGCCACATCACATGATCGCATCGACTAAAAATCGCTGAGGCTACTGATGTCTTGTAGTAGGCTGCCCACCCCCAAATGATCGGGTTGAGTTCTTTGATCAGTTGCTCTTGGGAGGCTGACCGGAATTTGTGCAGTCGTTCTTTGATGGTCAGGGTATGTCGCTTGATCGCTTCTTTGCTCGGTGTAATGAGGGTTTGGAAGCCCAGTGCCTGTCCTTTTGTCCCTTTAGCGGTATGGGTTTTCCCTGCCGGGAACTGGCGGATGGTAAATCCAAGGAAATCGAAGCCCACTTGCCCTTGAGAGGGAGTGAGCGTATGCGTGGTGCGCGTTTTCGTTGGACTCAGCTTCAACCCCATCTGTACCAACCATTGCGTTACCTGTTCGGCTACCTTCTCTAGCTCTTCTAGCTGCGAATGGAAAATCACGAAATCGTCGGCGTACCTCACTAGGAGCGGTTTTTCGACCGCATGGCTCTTAGAGTATCCTTCTTTTATCGCTTGTTCCATTCCGTGAAGCGCTATATTCATGAGTAGAGGGGAAATCACCCCACCTTGCGGCGTTCCGCTTTCCGTTGGGCAGAATTCCTGCCCTTCCATGACTCCGGCCTTGAGCCACGCTTGAATTGCGTATTTCATTGCTGGATACGTTTGTAGCTTCTCAAGTAACTTTCCTTGATGGATGGTATCAAACGCTCCTTTGATATCAGCATCAAACACATATTTTGGTTTGCTTCTGATCGCATTGAAGATCGCTTCTCTGGCATCATGACACGAGCGGCCTGGACGAAAGCCGTAACTGTTGGGTTCAAATTTCGCTTCCCATTCGGGTTCCAAGGCCATTTTGGCTAAAGCCTGCTTGCACCGCTCGATCATCGGTGGGATTCCTAGCGGACGCTGCTCAGCTTTTCCTGGCTTGGGTATCCAGACTCGGCGAACCGGAAGCGTCTTTTGCTTTTTCCAGTGCTTGGGGTGAATGCTTTTGGCCATGACGAGACGACCTTGGGGTTTGACGGCTTTTACCCCATCTATGCCAGCGGTCTTCTTGCCCTGGTTGTCCTGCGTCACTCGGCGTACTGCCAATAGTCGTGCCGCTTCTGATTTCATCAGGAGTTTCTGAAGTTTTTGAACTGCGCGTTGGTTGCCACGCTGGCTGGCTCGATAGATTCGCTTTTGGATGTGGAAACAATGTTTCTCCAGCTTGCGCCAGGGAAGTTTGCTCCAAGCCTCACTCGCAGGGTCGAGTTGCCTCTTTTCCCTGGGTGCTTTCCTCTCTTGCATCTGACTTGTTCACTATCTTCCATACAGCAGTGCCTCCGTCTGCTTACGCTTCTGAGGCAATCGTTCCATCAAAGGCATACGGCCTGGTCGCCTGCTCATTGTATCGACCACCAATGAGAGCCTGTTGATGGTTATCCCGTTCCAATGTCTGTTTTCTGCTCCTTTAGATGGGTGCTATCCACCGGAGATCTTCCTGGATGGAGTGAGCAGGAGAACAGGTCTACTCACAGTCGAGCTACTGAGCAGTTCAGTGGCTCTGCGATCTCATTCCCATTTTGGGCAAGCCTGCTATCCTGAGTAGGCTTGTTCACGGTCACGATGGGTCCGTCACACCTTCGACCACTCGCCGTGTTCGACGAGCAACTCATCATGGGAGCTAGCTTGCAGCTTGTCCGTCTCAGGATAACGGTTGGGCTGCTTTCTTTCCCGCTTCACGGATTGATGACCAGTCGCTACCGTGGGGAAAGTGTTGTCTGCCTTCCATCTGGCAGGAGAGGAATTTCGCCTCTCATCAGATCATCAGTTATCAAATTACTTTGCCACGCATCCCCCGCGTTTCTGCGGTTTCGCGTGAACGGGTCGCACCTGTTCCAACTGTGGGCAAACCCCAA